>JBDSTQ010000019.1:0-16068 GCA_039928195.1 Sphingomicrobium sp. | reverse complement strand
CTCCGCAGTCCCGCTGCCGCGGCCATTATTCGGCTCGCGCGAACCGCATTTCTCCTTCGCCGGGCTCAAAAGCGCGGTCCAGCGCGCGGTCATGGCGGGCGGCCACCGCCCCGAGGATATCGCCGCGAGCTTCCAGCAAGCGGTGATCGACTGTCTGATCGACCGCACCCGCGTCGCGCTCCGCCGGAGCGACGCGCCGACGCTGGTCGTCGCCGGGGGAGTCGCCGCCAATCAGGCGATCCGCGCGGCGCTCGCCGACCTCGCCCGCGCCGCCGGCCGCAAATTCAGCGTGCCGCCACCGTGGCTGTGTACCGACAATGCGGCGATGATCGCCTGGGCCGGCGCCGAGCGCTTCGCCGCCGGCCTGACCGATCCGCTCGATGCGCCGGCCCGCGCCCGCTGGCCGCTCGACCAAGCCGCCGACCAGGTTCGCGGTGCGGGGGTGAAAGCATGAAGCTCGGCGTTCTCGGCGGCGGTGCGTGGGGCACCGCGCTGGCGCAAGTCGCGGCGGCGGCGGGCGACCACACTTTGATCTGGGCGCGCGAACCCGAAGTGGTCGAGACGATCAACCGCGATCACGAAAACGCCATGTTCCTCGGCGGCATCCCGCTCAGCCCAGCGATCCGCGCGACCGGCGACCTTGCCGACATGGCCGCGTGCGACGCGCTGCTCGTCGTCACCCCCGCGCAGCACATGCGCGCGGTGCTCGCCGCCGCGCCGGTTGGTCCGCGCCCGCTGATCCTCTGTTCGAAGGGTATTGAGGAAGGCTCGGGCCGGCTGCTCCATGACGTCGCCCGCGAAACCTGTCCCGACGCCGCGGTCGCGGTCCTCAGCGGGCCCAGTTTCGCCGCGGAAGTCGCGCGCGGGCTGCCCACCGCGGTCACTCTGGCGACGCTCGAGCCCGCTTTGCTCGAGCAGCTCCGTGCCGCGCTCGCTCGCCCCAATTTCCGCATTTACGTCAGCGACGATGTCGCTGGCGCGGAGATTGGCGGGGCGGTCAAGAATGTCCTCGCGATCGCCTGCGGCGTGGTCGAAGGCAAGGGTTTGGGCCAGAACGCCCGCGCCGCCTTGATCGGGCGCGGTTTCGCCGAAATGACCCGCTTCGGAATCGCGTTCGGCGCCAGGCGCGAGACGCTCGCCGGCCTGTCGGGGCTTGGCGATCTCGTGCTGACCTGCTCGTCGACCAGTTCGCGCAATTACTCGCTCGGTCTCGGCCTTGGTCAGGGCCGCGCCGCCGCCGATTTGCTCGCCGACCGCCGCACGGTAGCCGAAGGCGCATTCACTGCCCCCGTGCTCGCCCGCCTCGCAAACGAAAAAGGCATCGACATGCCGATCGTCGATGCCGTCGACGCGCTGATCGCCGGCCGCGCCACCGTCGATCAAGTGCTCGAACAACTCCTCGCCCGCCCCCCGCGCGCCGAAGCGAATTAGAAATCGATCGCCACGCCCTTTTTCTCCCAGTCGCCATAGCGCGTCGGGTCGAGCCTTTTCTCCTCTCCGGCCGGTGGCTCGGCGGGCGCCGGCGCGTCGGGCGCGGGGATCGGCGGCGACTTGCTCAAATAAGCCGGCGGGTCGAGGTGCTGGGGCCGTTTCATCGCGCCAAGATGGAGTGTTCGGTGACTCATGCCAAGCGGTGATGGCGTCGCCCCGCGCCGCGCGGCGCTGCAAATGCTCGATTCGGTGCTGCGCAAAGGCACCACGCTCGATGGCGCGGCGCAGGCGGGGCAGCGCTTGTCGCCGCCCGAACGCGCGCTCGCCTTGGCGATCGCCGGCGAAACGCTGCGCCGGATCACCGATCTCGACGCGCTGATCGACAGCGCGACCCGCCTCGTGCTCGCCGACGATGCCAAGGCGCGCATGGTGCTGCGCCTCGCGCTCGCGCAAAAACTGGCGATGCAGGTGCCCGACCATGCGATCGTCGCGACTGCTTTGCCATTGGTCGACGGCGGGCCCCGGCGGCTGGTCCACGGCGTGCTTGGCACTTTGCTCCGGCGCGGGCTCAAGCCGAACGATGCGCCGCGATTGCCCGAAGCAGTCGAAATTCGCTGGACCGCGGCGTGGGGCGCGGACGTGGTCGCCGCCGCCCGCCGCCAGATTGCGCGCCGCCCGTCGCTCGATCTGACCTTCGCCGACGATGCCGCCGCGCAAGCGCACGCCGCGCAGCACGGCGGCCACTCGCTCGCCCCGCGTCACCTGCGCCTGCCGAGTGTCTCGGTGACCGATCTCGCCGGCTTCGCCGAAGGGGGCTGGTGGGTCCAGGATCTTGCCGCTTCGCTTCCCGCGCGACTGATCCCGGCGGCGGCGACCGACGTCCTCGACCTCTGTGCCGCGCCCGGCGGCAAGACCATGCAGCTCGCCGCCGGCGGCCATCAAGTGACGTCGGTCGACTCATCGGAAAGTCGTCTCGGGCGACTGCGCGACAATCTCGACCGAACGCATCTCGCCGCCGACCTGGTCACTGCCGACGTCCTGCGCTGGGAGCCGGGCCGCGGCTTCGACGCCGTCCTGCTCGACGCGCCCTGCTCGTCGACCGGCACCTTCCGCCGCCATCCCGAGATCCTTCACCGCGCGCGGCCGCAGATCATCGCCGACAGCGTCGGTCTTCAGGCGCGCTTGCTCGGGCGCGCGGCCGATTGGGTCGAGCCCGGCGGAACCTTGGTTTATTCGGTTTGCTCGCTCGAGCCCGCGGAAGGCGAACAGCGCATCGCCGCCTTCCTCGCCGCGCGCACCGACTATCGCATCGCGCCGCCCGCGCCTGGCGAGCTGCCCGAATGGGCCAGACCATCGCCCGACGGCACCGTGCGCATCCTTCCCGGCCTGCTCGAAAGCGACGGCGGGCTCGACGGTTTCTTCATCGCCCGGCTGGTGCGCGTTTAGTCTTTCTTCGCCGGCAGCTCGCGTCCGCCCTGATTGAGCACCAGCCCGGTGACCTTGCCGCCTGCGACCTGGAACGTCAGCTGGGCATCGACACCGACCGTCGCGAATACCGTTGCGCTGATCGCCTTGAGCGGGATCGGCGGCTGCCCGCTCAATTGCGCGGTAATCGCACCCTCGGGCGTGAGGACGATGGTCAACACCCCGATCGGCGATGTGTACGTCCCGACATAGCTTTGCAGCGTCGCGCGCGGCACTTCGGCGGCTTTCGCCTCGGGCCGGATCGGCCCGCTGCGCGTCGATAGCTGGGGCGTTGCCGCGCCCTCCTGATACATTGCGACCACCGGCTTGCCCGCGGCATCGCGCTTCATTTCGAACCAGCTCAGGTCGTCGGGATAGAAAAAACGGCCCTGGCCCGCGGCATAGACCTCTCTCTCCGGGCCACCGTTGCGCTGGGTGAACAATTTGCCGCCGCGCGTGAACAACCGCCGCTCGCCATTGTCGAGCTTATACACCCCGACCCACGGCGCCACCGTCTTGCCGTTGAGAGCCGCTTTCTTGAAGGTCGGATATGGATCGTTCGCGGCCATTGCGGCGAGCTTGAGCATCACCATTCCCGGGTCGGTCTTCGGCCGGTCGCTATTGGTGAACACCGCGACGAACAGATCTTCCTTGGGCAGATAGATGCTGTCGGTCGAAAAACCGAAGATGCCGCCGCCGTGGCCAATCGCTTTGTGTCCGCGCACCTCGCGCGGGGCGATGCCATAGCCATATTGCTCGCTTGCCCCGCCCGGCAGCGCGGTCGGCGCAATCATCTTGGCGTAAAGCGCCGCCGGGATGATTTTGCCATGGTGGAGCGCCGCGCCCCACTTCGCCAGATCCTCGACTGATCCAATCAGTGCGCCCGCCGCATGCGGCACGCTCATGTGAATCTTCTGCGCGGGGACAACCTTGCCCTCGGCATCGGTGTAACCCACCGCCATGTTGGGCGTTTCGCTTTCGAGCACGCCGTAGCGGATCGTCGTCAGCCCCAGTGGCCGCGCAATTCGCTCTTCAACATTCTGGTACCACGGCTTGCCGGTGACTTTCTCGATCACCGCGCCGACCAGCACATACCCGCTATTATTATATTCGAATTTCTCGCCCGGCTTGGACGGCGACGGCAGATTCTTGAACTGCGCGATCATCTGTTCGGTAGTGTACGCCCTGTTGGTATTGGCCTCGACCATCCATCCCGGAATGCCGGTGTAGGATTGCACCCCGACGGTGTGATTGAGCAGTTGCGCGACCGTCGCGTCGGCGCCTGGCTTGGGATAATCGGGCAGGAATTTAGACAATTTGTCGTCGAGCGACAGTTTGCCCTCGTCGACCAGCTGGAGCATGATC
Source organism: Sphingomicrobium sp. (assembly GCA_039928195.1). Taxonomy (GTDB): domain Bacteria; phylum Pseudomonadota; class Alphaproteobacteria; order Sphingomonadales; family Sphingomonadaceae; genus Sphingomicrobium. The sequence goes on along the minus strand of JBDSTQ010000019.1, from coordinate 11,808 downwards.
GCGGCCGAGAATTGCTTGGAAATCGAGCCGATGCGGAACACCGTGGTGGGGGTGATCGCACGCTTGGCGGCGATATCGGCAAGGCCCCGCCCGGCTTCGTAGACCGGCTTGCCGTCTTCGGTCACGATCACCGCCGCGCCCGGGCCGGCGGCGGGGTAGGCGCCGGCTAGCAACGCATCGGCTTTCGCCTTGAAATTCGCCGGCAGCGCCATCGCCGGTGCCGTCATTGTCAGCGCCATCGCCGCACTCGCGATCAAACTCGTTTTCATTATCTGCCCCTCATTTGGTTGCGGTGTATTAGTTAGACAATACGGATGTGGTCAAGCCCCGTCATGCGCTTGTCGCCGAGGCGGTTTCGCGTCTAATCGGCGCCATGGCCCAAGTCTTGATCGCCCCGTCCATCCTGTCCGCCGATTTCGCCCGGCTTGGCGAGGAAGTGCGCGCGATCGACGCCGCCGGTGCCGACTGGATCCACATCGACGTGATGGACGGGCATTTCGTCCCCAATCTGACGATCGGCCCGGGGGTAGTGAAGGCGCTCCGCCCGCACTCGGCCAAGCCGTTCGACGTCCATCTGATGATTTCGCCCGTCGATCATTTCCTCGACGCCTTCGCCGAGGCCGGGTCGGACCTCATCACCGTCCACCCAGAGGCCGGCCCGCACCTCCACCGCACCGTTCAGCGGATCAAGGCGCTGGGACTGCGCGCCGGTGTATCGCTCAACCCCGCAACCCCCGCCAAAATCCTCGATTACGTGCTCGAGGAAATCGATCTCGTGCTCGTGATGAGCGTCAATCCCGGCTTCGGTGGGCAGAAATTCATCACCAGTCAGCTCAAGAAGATCGAAGCGATCGCCAACCGCATCGCCAAGCACGGCCTCGCGGTTCAGATCGAGGTCGACGGCGGGATCGATCCCGCGACCGCGCCGCAAGCAATCTCGGCAGGCGCCAATGTCCTCGTCGCCGGCACCGCGGCGTTCCGCGGCGGGCCCGAAGCTTACGCCGCCAACATCCGCGCGCTGCGGGGGAGTGGATGAACGCCGAGCGTCCGCCCAATGAACGGGCGCCCGGCGAGCGCGCGATCGTCCGCAAGCTCGCCCGCGGCTCTTTTCTTTCCCGCCTCAAGCATGCCCGCCAGCCATTGAAACTGGCGGCAGTGCCGCGCGACCATGTCGCCGGCGACCGCAAGCGCGGCGACGCGATCCTAGCCGGCCGGCTGACCGTCGGCAGCGAAGCGGTTGCACTGGCCGAGCTCAATTTCGCCGAGCTCGGCGCCACCAGCCCGCTCGCCGCGCGCGTCCAGGGCTTCGCCTGGCTGCGCGATCTCGCCGCCGCCGCGACGCGCGAAACCGGCGCGCGCCTCGCCGAGGCGGCGGTCGGCCGCTGGCTGCTCGCGCACGGCGCCAAGCCCGACGACGCCTGGGCGCCGCATCTGTGGGGCGAGCGGCTTTTGTTCTGGACCGCTTACGCGCCGTACATCTTGTCGAGCGGCGAGACCGGCTACCGTTCGGCCTTGCTCAACACCATCGCGCGAGGCGCTCGCCATCTCGACCACCACGCCGACAAGGAGCCCGCGGGATTGAAGCGCGTCACCGCCTGGTGCGGGGTCGTCACTGCCGGCCTGCTCGTCCAGGGCGGGGTCGCGCGTGTCGCGCGTGGCGAGGCCGGTCTCGCCCGCGCGCTCGGCGGGGCGCAGTTCGACGATGGCGGCCTCATCAGCCGCTCGCCGTTCGAACAAATATTGCTGGTCGACCGGCTCGGTCTGCTGCGCGCTTGCTATCAGGCGGCCAAGCAGACCGTTCCCGAAGGCATTGAGGCGGCGTCCTCGGCCGCGCTCGCCGCCCTTCATGGCGTCACCATGGGCGATGGCGCGATGTCCAGCTGGCAGGGCTGTGGGCCGGGCGTCGCGGCGCGGCTGACCGCCCTGATCGAAGGCTGCGGCCTGCGCGCGAGGCCGCTCCGCGCGGCGCGCGGCTGGGGCTATCAGCGGCTCTCGGCGCTGGGCACGATCGTCGTGCTCGATGCCGCGCCGCCGCCGCCGCCGAAGATCGCCGCCAACAGTTCGGCCTCGACCCTGGCGTTTGAACTGTCCGACGGCGGGCAGCGGCTGGTGATCAATTGCGGCGGCCCCGGTCCGGTGCCAACTTCACTCTCGGCGGGCCTGATCGACGGGCTGCGCACCACCGCCGCCCACAGCACGCTCGTGCTCGGCGATACCAATTCGACCGCGATCCTGCCCGACGGCTCGCTCGGCAAGGGGGTCGAGGATGTCGAGATCGCGCGCAGCGAGGATAATGACGCGAGCCGCATCGAGGCTGCGCACGACGGCTACACCCGCGCGTTCGGCCTCATCCACAAGCGCAGCCTGATGCTCGGCAATGATGGCAAGGAATTGCGCGGCGCCGATCAGCTCACGCCCAAGGGTCGCAAGAAGGTCCGCGGGTCGATCGAATATGCGGTGCGCTTCCATCTCGCGCCGAGTGTCGAGGCGACGATCACCGCCGACGGCATGGGCGCGATCCTCCGCTCGCCCGGCGCGCCGCCGTGGAATTTCCGTTGCCGCGGCGGTCAGCTAGCGCTCGACGAAAGCCTCTGGATCGATGGCCGCGGCGTCGCCCAGCGCTCTAGCCAGCTTGCGGTGACCGGCGAAGTATCGGCATTGGGCGGCGAAATCGGCTGGCAATTCCGCCGCACCTCTTAATTCGAAAAAGGATATCATGACCGATCTCGTTCGCGTCCGCAGGGCGCTCATTTCGCTGTCCGACAAGAGCGGGCTGGAGCAGCTCGCCGCCGGCCTCGCGCGCCATGGCATTGAGATCGTGTCGACCGGCGGCACCGCTGCGAAGCTGCGCGAATTTGACGCCGAGGTGCGCGACATATCCGATCTCACCGGCTTCCCCGAAATGATGGACGGACGCGTCAAGACGCTCCATCCCAAGGTCCACGGCGGCCTCCTCGCCAGGCGCGACGACGACGAGCATCTCGCGTCGATGGCCGCGCACGACATCGCCCCGATCGATCTCGTCATCGTCAATCTCTATCCGTTCGAAGCGACCGTGATGCGCGGCGCCGCGCGCGACGAGATCATCGAAAATATCGACATTGGCGGCCCGTCGATGGTCCGCTCGGCGGCCAAGAATCACGCGCATGTCGCTTGTCTCACCGACCCCGCCGACTATACCGAACTGCTCGCCCAGCTCGACGCCAATGACGGCGCGACTTCGCTGTCCTTGCGCAAAAAGCTCGCCGCCAAGGCCTATGCGCTCACCGCCGCTTATGATTCGATGATCTCGCAATGGTTCGCCTTCGCCGACCAGGGCGAGCGTTTTCCGCCGAGCTGGAGCTTCACGTCAAAACTGAAAATGCCGCTGCGCTACGGCGAGAACCCGCATCAACGCGCCGCGCTTTACATCCCCGCCGGCCCCGCCGCTCCCGGCATCGCCCAGTCCGAACAGGTGCAGGGCAAGGAACTCAGCTACAACAACCTCAACGACGCCAGCGCTGCGCTCGAACTCGCCGCCGAGTTCCGCGACGCCGATCCGACCATCGTCATCGTCAAGCACGCCAATCCGTGCGGAGTCGCCATCCGCGCGAGCCTCGCCGACGCCTGGGGCGAAGCGCTCGCCTGCGACAGCGTCTCGGCGTTCGGCGGGATCGTCGCCGCCAACCGCTTGCTCGACGGCGCTACCGCCGAAGCCATCGCGCAAATCTTCACCGAAGTCGTCGTCGCCCCAGATGCCGACGACGACGCCCGCGCGATCTTCGCCAAAAAGAAGAATTTGCGCCTGCTCCTCACCGGCGAACTGCCCGATCCCGCGCGCGGCGGGCAGACGCTCGCGGTGATCGCCGGCGGCCTGTTGGTCCAGGATCGCGACAATGGCCGCTTCACCCGCGACCAGCTCAAATGCGTGACCAAACGCCAGCCGACCAATCAGGAAATCGCCGACTGCCTATTCGCCTGGACGATCGCCAAGCACGTCAAATCGAACGCCATCGTTTATGCCAAAGACGGCGTCACTGTCGGCATTGGCGCGGGTCAGCTGAACCGCCGCGACAGCGCGCGCATCGCCGCCGCTAAGGCCGTCGAGGCGGCTGAGACCCACGGCTGGGCGGAGCCGCGCACGATCGGCTCGGCGGTCGCCTCCGACGCCTTTTTCCCCTTCGCCGACGGCCTGCTGGCGGCGGTCGAGGCCGGCGCCACCGCGGTCATCCAGCCCGGCGGCTCGATCCGCGACGAAGAAGTGATCGCCGCCGCCGACGAAGCCAATCTGACAATGCTGTTCACCGGAATGCGCCACTTCCGGCACTGAGTGTCGGAGTGCCGTTCTCGCCAAAGACTCAAACGATATCGTCCTCGATCTGGTCGCGCGCGGTCGCGGCTTCGGCGTCGCGCAATTCCTCGACGTCCTGCTTGTTCATGCGGAACAATTCGCGGTCTTCGGGGCCGAAGCCCTTGGTCCACAACACCGTCCCGAACGCGGCGAGGATCGCCGGAATGCCGATGATCATCTGCCAAATGCCGTGCAGGAAATAATGCACGCCCGCGCCGACCACCGCGCCGGCGGCGGTCGCCCAGGCGATGTCCCAGCGCCAGCCCGATACCGGCGCGCCAAGCTTGCGGCTGAGCAACCGCGCCTTGACGATCGCCGCAAACCCCAGCGCCACGCACAAGGCAATCGCCGGCCCGGTTGCCTGCCACGCCGTCGGCAGTCCCTCACCGCGCATGATCAGGATCAGCGCCACCGCCAGCACCGCCTCGATCCCCAGCATCGCCAGGCTGATCACCATATTGGTCTTGCGCGCGACGTAGATCAGCGCCGCCTCGCTCACCACCGCGGTCGCGGCGATGACTTCGGCGGCGAGCAGGAACGCGAGCATCGCGGTGCCGCCGGTGAAGCCCGACCCGACCAGCGACATCACCGCGCGTCCGGGGATCGCCAGCGCGAGCGCGATCCCGGCCTGCGCGGCGATGATCCAATACGTTACCTGGCGCACCTGCTTGGCGACCGAGATCAGGTCGCCGGCGGCGATCTTGCGCGCGATTGCCGGCCCCAGCACCGGCTCGAAGCTTGTCTTCAGCTTGGCCGGCAGCGTCGCGACCTGCTGCGCGACATAATAAATCCCGACGAAGCTCGCCGGCAAGAATGCGCCGAGCACTGCCAGATCGACTCGCCGCGATGCCCATTCGACCGCGTCGGCGGTGGCCAGCGGAACGCTTCGCCGAGCGGTCCGCCATGCCCCCGCGAAATCGGGCCGCCAGCCCCGCGGCAGACCGTATAAGCGCACCAACGGGATCAGCGACGCGACCAGCGCCGCGACCATCGATATGACATAAGCGATCATCAGACCGTCGCGAGTCGATACGAACGCCCACGCGAAGGCGACCGCGCTGATCGTCCACGGCTCGACCACCGATCGCGCGCGCACCGTCGCGCCGACGTCGTGCTGATAGGCCAAAGCGGCAAGCGCGATGTCGGTCCATGCGATCGCCAACACGGTGATCGCCAGCAGCCGGTCCATGCCCCCGACCGCGGTGGTCGGGTACATCGCCTTGGGGAATGCGATCAAAATCGCCATGCCGATGATCGCGCCGACCGCGCTGACCAGCAACGCATCGGCGACCACGCACGCCTGCGGCTTCTTGGCGTCAGCGAGCATCTGCGCGAGCCCACGACGCAAGCCCAGCGCGGCCAGTTGCGCGGCGAATTCGACCGTCAGCACGGCGTAAGCAAAGCGCCCGAGCTGCGCCGCGCCATACCAATGGCCGGCAATGAACAGGAACGGCAGCCGCGCCGCCAGCCGCAGCACGAACCCGAACGCATTCAATCGCCCGCCGCGCGCCAGCGTCGCCATATCCGCGTCGGGCGCCGCACTTTCCACGGCGGCGCTCCGCTTGGCATCGGTCAATGCGCGGCGCCCCAATGTTCGCCCCAGCCGACCTCGACGTCCAAGGGCACGTCGAGCGTCATTGCCGGCTCGGCCGCCTCGCCCATCACCCGGCGGATCACCGCCGCGGCTTCCTCCTCGCGCCCGTCGGGGACTTCGAACACCAGTTCATCGTGGACCTGCAGCAGCATCCGCACGCCATCAAGCCCGGCCTGCGCCAGCGCATCGTCCATCCGCGTCATCGCGCGCTTGATCAAATCGGCGCTGGTGCCCTGGATCGGCGCATTGATCGCCGCGCGCTCGGCCCCAGCGCGATGGTTGGGGTTGGAAGCGCGGATGTTGGGGAAGTGCGTCTTGCGCCCGAACAAGGTGCGCGTGAAACCGTTCGCCCGCGCGAACTGCAGCGTCTCGTCCATGTAGGTGCGGATGCCGGGAAAGCGCTCGAAGTAACGCGCGATGATTGCCGCGCCTTCTTCTTTGGGCACGCTCAGCCGCCCCGCCAGTCCCCACGCCGAAATCCCGTAAAGGATTGCGAAATTGACCGTCTTGGCCTTGTTACGCGAATCGCGGTCGGCCGCTCCGAACAATTCCTCGGCGGTCATATTGTGGATGTCGGCGCCGTCGCGGAACGCCGCCTTCAGCTGCGGCACATCGGCCATGTGCGCCGCCAGCCGCAGCTCGATCTGGCTGTAATCGGCGCTGAGCAGCTTGAACCCCGGTTCGGCCACGAACGCGTCGCGGATCTTGCGCCCCATTTCGGTGCGGATCGGAATGTTCTGCAAATTCGGGTCGTTCGACGACAGGCGTCCGGTTTGCGCGCCCGACAGGCTGAAGCTGGTGTGCACGCGCCCGGTCTCGGGATTGATCTGCGCCTGCAACGCGTCGGTGTAAGTGTTCTTCAATTTGGTCAGCTGGCGCCAGTCGAGCACCAGCCGCGCGCATGTTACGCCTTCGCCCGCGAGCCGCTCGAGCTCATTGACGTCGGTTGAATAAGCCCCGCTCTTGCCCTTGCGCCCCCCCTTCAATCCCAGCCGCTCGTACAGCACCAGACCCAATTGCTGGGTCGAGGCGATCTGGAAAGGCCCGCACGCCGCTTCGTAAATCTTTTCCTCGAGCGCCGCAGTTTCCTTGGCGAATTCGCCCGACAATTGCGCCAGATAGTCGCGGTCGACCTTGACCCCGCGCCGCTCCATCCGCCCGATCGTCGCGACCAGCGGCCGGTCGACCCGCTCATACACCTGGCTGACATTCTCCGCCGCGATCCGCGCTTTGAGCCGCAGCCACAGCCTGAGCGTGAGGTCGGCGTCCTCGGCGGCATATTCGGTCGCTTCCTTCAGCGGCACCTTGTCGAATGTGATCTGCTTCGCGCCGGCTCCGCACACTTGTTTGAACGGGATGCACTCGTGATTGAAATTGAGCTTGGCCAATTCGTCGAGCCCATGGCCGTGGAGCCCCGCGTCGAGGTCGAAGCTCATCACCAAAGTATCGTCGTAGGGCGCGACCTCGATGTCGGCCTTGGCGAACATCACCCAGTCGTATTTCAGATTATGCCCGATCTTGAGCACCGCCGGATCCTCGAGCAACGGGCGCAATTGATCGAGCACATCGCCCATCGCCATCTGGTTGGGCGCTTCGGAATAGAGATCGGCGCCCGAATGGCCGACCGGGATGTAACAAGCGCGGCCCGGCGCGGTCGCCAGGCTGATCCCCGCCAGCCGCGCGATCACGCAGTCGATGCAGTCGGTCTCGGTGTCGACCGCGACATAGCCCGTGGCACGCGCGTCAGCGATCCACCGCGCCAGCGCCGCCGCGTCGGTCACCGTTTCGTAGAGCGAGCGGTCGACCGAAATGTCCTCGGGCGCCGGAGCCGCCTTCGGCTCCAGCGACGCCATGACGTCATTAAACCCCGCCCCGCTGCTGCTGCGCCCGGTCGGAGCGGTCGCGCTTCCCCCGGCGAGCCGCGTCAGCAGCGACTTGAACCCGTGATGCTCGAGGAACGCCTGGAGCGGCTCGACCGGAATATTTTTCAATTCGAGCGCTTCCAACGGCTCGGGCAATTTCGCGTCGCACACCAGCCGCACCAGCTCGCGGGAGAGCCGCGCATTGTCGGCATGCTCGATCAGATTCTGCTTGAGCTTGGGCTTGGTGATCTGGTCGGTGCTCGCGAGCACGGTGGTCAGATCGCCGAACTGCTGGATCAATTGCGTCGCGGTCTTGGGCCCGACCCCCGGCACGCCGGGCACATTGTCGACGCTATCGCCCATCAATGCGAGCACGTCGCCGACCAGCTCGGGCCCAACCCCGAATTTCTCGACGACATAGGCGCGGTCGATGCGGCGGTCGTTCATCGTGTCGAGCATGTCGACCGACCCGTCCTCGACCAATTGCATCAGATCCTTATCCGAGCTGACGATCGTCGTCCTCCACCCCGCCGCCTTGGCCGCGGTGACGTAGCAAGCGATGATGTCGTCGGCCTCCAGCCCCGCTTCCTCGATGCACGGGATCGAAAAGGCCCGCGTCGCATCTCGAATCATGGGGAATTGCGGGACCAGATCCTCAGGGGGAGGCGGGCGGTGCGCCTTATACTGGTCGTACATTGCGTTGCGAAACGTGATCTCCGACGCATCGAGGATCACCGCCATATGCGTCGGCCCGCCAGCCTCTTTGCCAGCGCGACTGAGGTCGCCCGCCAGCTTCCACAACATCGTCGTATAGCCGTAGACCGCGCCCGCCGGCTGGCCGTGGCGGTTGGTCAGCGGCGGCAGCCGATGGTAGGCGCGAAAGATATAGCTCGACCCGTCGACGAGATAGAGATGGGGCTGGGCTGGGGGGCTGCTGGCGTCCGGCATGAGCGCCGGGTTTAGCAGGGTCGCGGCGCGAGGGAAGCGGCCTCCTGCTCAGCACTGACTCGGCCGCGCGCGTAATTTCCCCTCGAAAGAATCGAAGAGAAACAGCATGATAGTCAGGATCTGGCGTTCCGAAGTGCTTGCGCAGACCGATCGGCGCGCTGAATTCGCAGACTTGAAGCCGTTCCTATGTCCGGTCGTAAACATATTCGAGGATCACGCCCTGATCCTCGATGATCTTGATCAGTTCGGGGAACATATCGTCGTCGATCGGCACGTCGTTGACGTAGATTGCGGCGACGAGATCGCGCCCGCTCTTGCCCTTCATGTAGCCGGCGAGGCCACGGGTCATGACGATCGCGCGCTGGTTCATCGCGTCGCCGGCGATCGTGGTTCCGGACTTCATCCAGGCCTTGCCCGCAATCCGGCTCGATGCCGGCACGGTGTCTTTCTCGGTGCCGTCAACGCCAAGGATCGGAAGCGCTTGGAAATAGGGCTTGGCATCGCTGCTTTTCGCCTGCGCACGGAGAAGCGTTGTCACCAGGCGCGGGCTGAACAGATCGGTGAACTCGTTTCCGCGCCCGTCGCTTAGCGACAAAGGCGTTGGATCGATGCCGCGCTTCGCGATGAACTTGCGGATGGCGGTCATGCCGTCGCCAAAGCTGGTCTGGTCATTTCTCAGCGCGAGCAGGAAGACGAGGAGATCGGCGTGTTGGTTGTGGCTGGTCTTGAAAATGAGCTTGATGGTCTCCGCGAAGGGCGGGGACACCAGCTTGGCAACCTCGGCAGCGGCGCGGTAGCTGTTCTTCGGCGGGAGCTTGGCGGCGGGGTTGGGGCCAAGCGCATTGGCATCGACGCTGACGCCGCGGCGCTTCAACGCTTCGATCAGCAAGGTCCGTGCGAAAGCCGCGGGATCGGTCACCTGATGGACCTGGACCAGTGGCCCCTGGTTGGCGGGAATATTCCCGGCGAGCGCAATCACGCCCGGCCGCGGCGACGTCACATCGACCGTCAGCGGCGCGCCCGCGGCAACCGTCGTGACGTTGGTCTCAATGGTGTACGCTGCGGTCAGCGGGCGTGAGACGACCGTCGCCTTCGACCCGACCCCGCCTGGGATGATGGTCAAGTCGATCAAATTGTCGTTGATCCACACTGGTGAGACGACATAGCCGTCCTTGTCGAGCGGCGCGAAGAGCCGCGCATCGATGACCACGTCTCCGGCGACTCGGCGGACGCCCGAGGCCGCGACCTGCTTCGCCAGATCATCGAGCCCGGCCAGCGGGTTTTCGGGCGTCAGCGTCGCCAGCGGAATCGCCACCGCGTTGATATGGTCGATCGCGGTGAAGTCGATCGTCCCCTGCGGCGTCGTGCGCCCGCCCATTGTCGGGTCGGCGCTGTCGACCATCACCAAATCGCCATTGAGCGTGCCCGCGCCATCGACCGCCCCCGTCCGATACACCGGTGTGGTGAAGCGAAAGTCGGGGCCATACGCGTCGAGCGCTGCAGCGCCCGCCCACAATTTGGTCGTCGAGGCGCCGAGAAAGCGCTGATCGCCGTTCCAGTCGAACAGCACTTCACCGCTGTTGCGGTCGGCGACGAACAGGCCCCAGCGGGCGTTGCGATATTTGGGTGCGTCGGTGACTTGGCGCGCTTCGGCCGGGATCGTTGGAACGCTCGCCGCCGCCGCCGCCGGTGCGGCAAGCGCGGTTAGCAACAGGCCGCCGAACATCGGCACAAGGCTACGGATGTGGTTCATGATCTTGGCCCCCGCCGCGCGCATCTCGCGGCAAAGTCGAGACGATCACCGCGGTCGCGCGCAGACTTGTCGCTCCGGTGTGGCTTTTCAATCGGAAACTGCGCCGACCCAACGGCCGCGCTCCTCCCGCTCAGCCTCACTGGCGATCCTGGACATTGATGCTCGCTAGAAGTTCAGCGGTGTCTCCGGCGTCACCTGCCTGATCATTTCTGTGAGGATGTGGATGGCGGCGGGATCGATCACCGGCTTCTCGCTCTTGGTCGACACGATCACCAGCGTAAGGTCGTGCGCGGGGTTGTACGCGAACGCCCCGGCGTACCCGTTGAAATCGGGATTCTGCACGTACCAGCCATTGGCGACGACGAAGCCGTGCGCGAAATAGACCCCCTTGTGGCTGGCCTTCTGTTTGGCCGACCCCGGGCCCGTCAGTTCCTTGAACGACGCCCGGGTGAGGAGCAGTCCGCGGCCGAAGATCCGCCCCCATCGGCCGAGGTCGCGGACCGTCGAGGTCAATCCGCCGTAAGACCATGCCCACGACGGGGTCCACGCGATCGAATCTTCGTAGCGGCCGCGATCGAGCATGTAGGCGTGCAGCGCGGGCGCCTGAATCGCGGCATTCGCCGGCAGCTTTGTGTCGCGCAGCCCGCTCGGGCCGAGGAGGTAGCGCTGATAAAGCGACGGCATCGATTCGCCCGTCGCCCGCTCGATGACCTGTCCAAGGATGACATATTCGGTATGCGAATAGGCCCAGTCGCTTCCCGGCGGCGAATATTGCATTTTCCCGTCGCGCACCGAATAGTGAATCAATTCGTCGTCGGTGAACGGCGTCAAGGGATCCGCAAGCAAGCGATCGAGCCAGGCCTTGTCTCGCACATAGTCGAGGTAACCGGCGGTATTGGCGGCGAGCATGCGCGGAGTCACCTGGTCGGCGGCCAACAGGTCCGGAAACCACCGCGAAATCTTGCTGTCGAGATCGATCCGGCCGCGCTCCGCGAGGATCAACAGCAGGGTGGTCATAAAAGTCTCGGTGATGCCGCCGATCCGGTAGTGCATTGCCGGCGTCGCGGGCACACCCGGGGTCGAATAGCCCAAGGCTTCGACCAGGACCTCGTCCTGCCCCGACCACATCCCGAAAATGACCGCTTGAGTCCCCGCTTTGGCGCTTTCGCTGCGAAGCAGGCTGCGGAGCGCCGCGACGTCGGGCTTCACCCGCGGTCGAAGGCTCGCACTGCCCCCGCGGCCGGCCAGGGCAAGCAACGCATTGGCGGCAAGAATGCCCAGGGCTTTGCGGCGGTGAATGGGGATTGGGCGAGGCACCTAT
>JBDSTQ010000018.1:0-4943 GCA_039928195.1 Sphingomicrobium sp. | reverse complement strand
TGCGTTCGACGGACCTGGCCTCAGCAATCTCCAATACGCCTTTTGCGCCGAGGAGATGGGGCGGATTTTGTGGGCGTCCGAAGCGTTCAACTGCTCGGCGCCCGACACCGGCAATATGGAAGTGCTCCATCGCTACGGCAGCCGCGAGCAAAAGGACCACTGGCTTCGCCCGTTGATGGACGGCGAAATCCGCTCGGCGTTCCTGATGACCGAGCCCGAGGTTGCGTCATCCGACGCCACCAACATCGCCTGCCGGATCGAACTTCGCGGCAATGAATACGTCGTCAACGGACGCAAATGGTGGTCGAGCGGGGCGGGCGACCCGCGCTGCAAGGTCGCGATCCTGATGGGCAAGACCGACCCGGGCGCGGAAACCCACAAGCAGCAATCGATGATCCTGCTCCCGCTCGATGCGTCGGGGGTGACCATCACTCGCCATTTGCCGGTGTTCGGTTATGACGACGCGCCGCACGGCCACATGGAGATATTGCTCGAGGACGTGCGCCTGCCACCGGCCAATATGTTGCTTGGCGAAGGCCGCGGGTTCGAGATCGCGCAGGGACGGCTCGGGCCGGGGCGGATTCATCATTGCATGCGGATTATCGGCGCCGCCGAGGAAGCGCTGGAGGCGATGACCAAACGGCTGATGAGCCGGACCGCGTTCGGCAAAACCATCGCCGAGCAGGGCGTGTGGGAAGAGCGCGTCGCCAATGCGCGGATCGACATCGAGATGACGCGGTTGTTGTGCCTCAAGGCCGCCGACATGATGGACCGCGCGGGCAATAAAGCGGCGCAGGGCGAGATCGCGATGATTAAGGTTGCCGCGCCGAGGATGGCGCTCAGCGTGATCGACGACGCGATCCAGGCGTTCGGCGGGGCCGGGGTGAGCGACGACACCGGGCTGGCGCGCGCTTATGCAGCGATCCGCACACTGCGGCTCGCCGACGGACCCGACGAGGTCCATCGCCGCGCAATCGCCCGGCGCGAGTTCAAGAAGCATCGATGAGCGAAGTGGGGCTGGATGAGGCCGAGCTTGGCGATTGGCTCGAGGCCAATGTCGCGGGGTTTCAGCGGCCGTTCGAAATGACGAAATTCGCGGCGGGCCAGTCGAACCCGACGTATCGCATCCGTGCCGCGTCGGGGGAGTTCGTGCTGCGCCGCCAGCCGTTCGGCAAATTGCTGCCATCGGCACATGCGGTCGACCGCGAATATCGACTGCTCGGCGCGCTTGCGCCGCTCGATTTCCCGGTGCCGCGGCCATTGGCATATTGCGACGATCCGGCAATCATCGGCGCGATCTTCTATGTGATGGAGCTGGCGCCCGGACGGTCGTACGCCAATGGTGCGCTGCCCGAATTCGATGCAGCGACGCGCGCGCGGATGTACGCGCAGCTGACCGACACGCTGGCCGATCTCCACAGCATCGACCCAGCGGCGATCGGGCTTGGCGACTTCGGCCGGCCGGGCAATTACTTCGAGCGTCAGGTCGCGCGCTGGACGCGCCAATATCGCGATAGCGAAACCGACTATCTGCCCGCGATGGAGCGGCTCATCGCTTTCCTTCCCGAAACCCTGCCCGACCAGTCGCGCAGCGCGATCGTCCATGGCGATTACCGCATCGACAATGTCCTGTTCGACGGCGACGGGACGCTGACCGCGGTGCTCGATTGGGAACTGGCGACGATCGGCGATCCGCTCGCCGATTTCTCTTACTTCGCGATGCAGTGGATGTTGCCCGCGGACGGCACCGCGGCGCTAGGCGGGGTCAATCTGGCGGCGCTCGGGATACCCGCGCTGGAGACCATTGCCGCGCGCTATGCGGCGCGCTCGGGGGTGGCGGTGGCCGCTCAGCTCGACTGGTATTTCGCGTATAATCTGTTCCGGCTGGCGGCGATCGTCCAGGGCATCAAGAAGCGCGTCGCCGACGGCACCGCGAGCCACCCGCAGGCCGCCGAAATGGCTAAGCGAGTGCCGATGCTGGCGGGCGCGGCGTGGGATTTCGCCCAGGCCGCCGGCGCCTAGCCTTCGGCGGCGAGCAGCGGCTCGAGCCACTCGGGGGCCGGCTGATCCATGTCATAATATTCGAAAATGAGATGAATGCGGTCGCTCGTGCCGCGGTTGGCGACCGCGTGGACCCCCATATTATTGACCTCGACCGCCTCGCCCTCGGCGAAATGGTGGACGACTCCGCCGACGAGGAACGCGACATCGGGGTTGGTGACCAGCGGGACGTGGATTTTGTGCGGCCATTTCGCCGCGGGATTCTCGTCGCGGTGGGGATGGATAATCCCGCCCGGCGCCATCCGCGCGAGCATCACGCGGGGGAAGCCGCCGCGAGCATAACGGTAATCGGCGGTCGCGGCGGCGAGCACCGGCGCGAGCAGCGGCTCAAACTCGTCCCACAGCGGGCGTTGATAACTGTCGCGCCAGTCGAGGAAGTCGGTGACGAAGCGCAGGATGATGTGGCGGGTGGCGTCGAGCGCGCCGAATTTGTTGGGCTTGCCCGCATCCTCGGCCGCCCACACCGCTTCGGGGATCGCGAGCACGGCCGAGCGCAGGGCGGCGATATCGACGCTGCCCAAGCGGCGGATGGAGCTGGTCTTGCGCGGGTTGGCGAACATTTCGGCCTTCAATATTCGTAGCCGAACAGCTCTAGATCGCGCGCATAGAGCTTGGCTACTCCGTCGATCAGCGGCTGATCGTAATATTCGCGATAGTCGCGGCGGCTCGACGTGTTGACCTTGTCGAGGGGCGCGGTGGCAATGCCGATCTTCGCGCAGATTTCGTCGTACGATTCCTGCATCGTCTCGACCCGCCCGACATGGTCGGCGAGCAGCTTGCTCGACGTGTCGGTGACGAAGCTGTGCTGGGCGTGGAACAGCACGTGATCGCTGGGCGGATTGGCGAGGATGTCGCGCATCACCGCCTTGGGGTCGCCGGCAAACTCGCCGGTGTCGCGGGTGACGAACGCACAATAAGACACGAAGCGGTCGAACGGATTGCGAACAAAGGCGAATTTGAAGAAGGAATCGAACATGGCGGGCTTGAGATAGGGGCGGACCTGGGTAAGCGTCAGATGGCCGTGGCCCACGCGCGCAAGGTCGGGGATCGGCAGCTGGCGGTGGACGAACAGCCCGACCTGCTCGACATCCTGCGGCCCCATGTGCGCGCGCAGCGCGCGGCGCACCGCGTGCGTGCCGGTCTTGGGGATCGCCGCGAAGATGAACTTGTGCAGGCCCGAGATGATCATTGGCCGGTGAACTTCGCCGGGCGTTTGGCGAGGAAGGCGGCGACACCCTCGCGATAGTCGGCGGTGAAGCCCAGGCGGCGCATCTCGTCGCGCTGGAGATCGAGTTCCTCGTCGAGTGTACGGCTGCCGCTGGTGCGGATGATGCGCTTGATCGCGGCGAGGCCGAGCGGGGGGAGCGCGGCGAGCTTGGCCGCCAGCGCATCGACCTCGGCATCGAGCGCAGCGTCGTCGACGCATTTCCAAATCAGGCCCCACTCGGCCGCTTGCTCCGCGGGCAGCGGCTCGCCGGTGAGCGCGAGGCCGACCGCGCGGGCCTGCCCGACGAGGCGCGGGAGGTGCCAGCTGCCGCCGCTGTCGGGGATCAGCCCGAGTGCGGAGAAGCTCTGGATGAATTTGGCGGAAGCGCCGGCGACGACGAGGTCGCAGGCGAGCGCGATATTGGCGCCGGCACCGGCGGCGACGCCGTTGACGCGCGCGATCACCGGCTGGGGCAGCGCGGCAAGCGCGCGCACCAGCGGGTTCCAGTCGCGTTCGACGGTTTCGCCAAGGTCGACCTTTTCGCCCGGCGTGACCGCGCGGTCGTTAAGGTCCTGCCCGGCGCAGAAACCGCGCCCCGCGCCGGTCAGGATGAGCACGCTCGCGTCGCCGAGATTGGCGAGCGCGTCGCGGACCTCGCCGTGCATCGTGGCGGTGAAGCTGTTGAGGCGGTCGGGGCGGTTGAGGGTCAGGAGGGCGATAGGGCCGGGGGTGAAGTGGATTGATTGGTAGATCATTCGGTTTTCCTGGCGTCGCCTCGTCGCTCGTTCTGTCCTTGCCGCGCGGTGGATGCTGAAACAAGTTCAGCATGACGGGATGAGGGCATTCTATCGTCACCCCGAACTTGTTTCAGGGTCCACTTCGCGGCGGGTGCAGGCGTATGCTGGATGGACTTCGCAACGCGCACGGTGGATGCTGAAATAAGGTCAGCATGGCGGGAAGGGGCCCATGAGACAGCCGTGCGTGTACATTCTGGCAAGCCAGGCGCGAGGGACGTTGTATATCGGGGTGACGTCCGATCTCATTGCGCGGCTGGCGCAGCACCGCGGCGGAGCGGGCAAGGGGTTCACGTCGCGCTACCGGGTTTACCGGCTGGTTCGCTTCGAGCAGTTCGCGGACATGTACAGCGCGATTTCGCGGGAGAAGCAGTTGAAGCGCTGGCACCGGGAATGGAAGATCAAGCTGATCGAAAGCGAGAATCCGGCATGGGTCGACCTGGCACCCGGTTTGGGATTGCCGGCGGCGGATTGCGTCGGTGGTCCTTGCGGCGCGGTGGATGCAGAAACGAGTTCAGCATGACGGATAGGGCCGACCAACTTGCGGCGCGGGTCGCCGCGCACATGCTCGCGGCCGAGGGCACGGGGCCCGCGTGGGGCATCGTCATCGAGGAAGCGCGCGCGGGCTATGCGCGGCTGTCGATGGTGCTTCGCGCCGACATGCTCAACGGCCACGGCATCGCGCATGGCGGGATGGTTTTCGCGCTTGCCGACACGGCGTTCGCCTATGTGTGCAACGGGGCCAACGCCAAAAGCGTCGCCGCGCAGGCCTCGATCGTGTTCCTCGGCAGCGCCGGCGAAGGCGAAAAGCTGGTCGCCGAGGCGGAGGAGCTTGCGCACCAAGGTCGCAGCGGCGTCACCCGCGTCGCGGTCCGCACGTC
>JBDSTQ010000017.1:0-8421 GCA_039928195.1 Sphingomicrobium sp. | reverse complement strand
AGACGCGACGATGCGCGAGCTTGGCGCGACCGGGGTCGAGGCGAGGGTGCTCAACATCTCGACCACGGGATTCATGGCGCGCACCGACGAGCATTTCGAAGTCGGCTCACGCGTGTGGCTGTTGCTGCCCGGACGCGAGCGCGCGAGCGCGGTGGTCAAATGGACGGCGGGCGACAAGATCGGTGCCGAATTCGCCGAGCCGATCGTGCTCGGCGACCTGACCGTCTGAACCTACACGGCCGCATGGGGGTTCGTCGGTAATCCCGCGCGCTTCACCTTGTGCTTTTGATGTCACGCCCGTCCGATGCCCGGAACAGCGATGGAAACCGACTCGGCATTCGGTCGTTGGGGTTGCCTTGAAAGGACGGATTTCATGGCGACGGCGAGCGAAGTGCGCAATTTTCACGAGCGCGGCTATCACGCGGTGTATCGCGAGCATCAGGTCAACCATTGCCCCGGCTGCGGCCGCACGCACTGGCTGATCGGGCGGATGTCGGCCGAGTGCGCCTTTTGCACCACCGCCTTGCCGCTGGCCGAAGCGAGCATGCGCTCGCACAACGCGCCGGTGACCATCCAGCACAAGAACCGCGAAACCCAGCACGCTTTCGCCGCCTGACCTGTTGGGATTTACGGCGCGCGCCTACGGTATGCGCCGGACGGGCACCTGGACGTTGCACAGATCGACCCCGCCCGCGGGGCGAATGTAGAAATCGTCATGCCGGTTGGCGCGCACCTTGAGGTAGCGCGCGAAGGTCGCGCTCGCGGTATCGAGATATTGGAACGCCGGCCGCTCACCCGCCGGCATCGCGCTCGCCAGCTGCACTTTGGCGATCGGCACATATTGCGCTTTGTCCTTGTAGAAGCCGAGCGCCTCGGTGCCGCGCGGTAACGTCGTCATATGCTCGATCCCCTCGACCACGCGCCCGACCACCGCGATCACCCGGTCGAGCTGGCGCGGGGCATGGCCGATCGCGGCATAGAGCTCGCCGCCGGTGCCGGTATCGGGCGACAAGTCGCGCCCGACCCCGACGCTGGCGTAGCAATGGACGAGGTTGGCCCAGCCCGCGCGCGGGCTGAACGCGACCGGCCAACCGTCGGCGAAACCCGCCGCGGGCGCATAGGGATCGGGTGACCCGAGCGGCGTGATCCGCAGGCCCTTCAGAGCGCGCGTATATTCAGCCGGGGGCTTGGCCGTGACGCCCTTGGGCCACGGCTTTTCGCTTTCATTATTGCCCCATTGGACGACGTAATTCTCCTGCACGCGATAGACGCTCGCACCGTTCCAATAGCCCGCGCCGGCGAGCGCGCGGATATTGGCGACGTGGACCGGCGCGAAGGCCGGCGCGAGCTGGAGGATCACGCGCCCGCGATTGTCCGCCAGATCGAGCACGAGCAAATCGTCGGCGGGGATCGCGCGCCACGCCGCAGCGGGCGCGGCGGCGACGATCTCGTTGGGGGTCAGCAGCTTTTTCGGCGGAACGGCGCCGACGAGGAGAGCCGCGGCAAACAGTGTGGGAATGGTGCGCATTGGCCCATTCAACCAGATTCGTCATTCCCGCGAAAGCGGGAACCCAGCTTTTTTTGTTCGTGGCTGGGCCCCCGCTTTCGCGGGGGTGACGAAGAAGCTAATTCGACGTCCATGTATCTCGCCACTCTCATGCTGCTCGGCTCGGGCGAGCTCGGGCGCGAGTTCGCGATCGCCGCCAAGCGCTTCGGCTGCCGTGTGATCGCCTGCGACCGCTACGCCAATGCGCCCGCGATGCAGCTCGCCGATGCGCACGAAGTGTTCTCGATGCTCGACGGCAAGGCGCTGCGCGCCGCGGTCGCGAGGCACAAGCCCGACGTGATCGTGCCCGAGATCGAGGCAATCGACACCGCGACGCTCGCGGCGCTGGAGGGCGAGGGCTGGCGCGTCGCACCCTCGGCCAAGGCGGTCCAGCTGACCATGAACCGCGACGGCATCCGCGATTTCGCGGCCAAGGAGCTCGGCCTCAACACCTCGCATTATCGCTTTGCCGAGAGCCGCGATGAGGCGCTTGCCGCGGGCGACGCGATCGGGCTGCCGGTGGTAATCAAACCGGTGATGTCGAGCTCGGGCAAGGGCCAGAGCGTCGCCCGGTCGAGCGACGAGGTCGGCGCGGCATGGGATTATGCGGTTGCCAACATGCGCGGCGACCGCCCGCGGGTGATCGTCGAGGAATTTATCGCGTTCGACAGCGAGATCACCTTGCTCACCGTGGCGACCAAGGATGGCGTGTTGTTCTGCGCCCCCGTCGGCCATCGCCAGGAAGCCGGCGATTATCGCGAAAGCTGGCAACCCGCGGCGATCCCCGACGGCGCTTTGATGTCGGCCCGGCACCAGGCGCGCAAGGTTGTCGAAGCGCTCGGCGGGCATGGAATTTTCGGGGTCGAATTCTTCGTCCGCGGCGAGCAGGCGATCTTTTCCGAGCTAAGCCCGCGCCCGCACGATACCGGGATGGTCACGCTGATGTCGCAAATCCCCAACCAGTTCGAACTCCATTTGCGCGCGATCCTCGGCCTGCCGATCCCGGCGATCGAGCTGCTCGGCCCGTCGGCCTCGGCGGTGATTATCGCCGATCGCGAGAGCACGGCGTTCCATTTCGCCGGACTGGGCGAAGCGCTTGCGCTCGGCGCCCCTGGCAGCCCGGTCGATCTGCGCCTGTTCGCCAAGCCCAAGACGCTCAAAAACCGCCGCATGGGCATTGCGCTCGCACGCGCGCAAACTACCGATGACGCGGTTGCGCGCGCGGTCTCCGCCGCGGCGCGGGTGCGCATCGAATATGAGGAGAAGCAATGATGCCCGTTCATCGTTTCACAGCACTGCTGCTCGGCGCGAGCCTGCTCGCCGCGTGCAACCCCACCGCGCCGCAGCGCGGCGAAGCGCCCAAAATCAAGGTCCGCGGCCCCGAGCAGGACAAGCTCCACCAGCTCCCTGCGTTCGATCTGGCGATCGCGCTCAAACGCGCGATCTACGACGCTGGCTACAAATGCCAGCGGCTGACCGACGGCGGCTTCGTCGGCACTTATCAGAATATGGATATCTGGATGGCCAAATGCGCCGACGGCAAGGCGTGGGCGGTGTTCGCGGGTCCCGACGGGTCGGCGCAAGTGCGCGATTGCAAGGATGTCGCGGCCGGCGGCTTGCCTCAATGCGTGGTCAAGAAGCGGCCAGCGGGATCGTTCACCGAGCGCGCGCCGGGCAAGCCGGTCAAACGCGCGACTTTCGACGGCTAGCTTAAAGGCTCAGCCGGGGTTGCACTGGCGAGTTTCCTTATACTCGCCGCTCGCCGACTTTTCCTTCACGGTCACGCAATTGCCCTGCTTGACCTCTTCGCGCCAGCTGCCGTCTGCATTGACCACCCGCGCGCCCTTGGGCACGCGCTTGCCGTCGCGGATTTCATAGTTCCAGCCCTTGGGCGTCGATTGCGCCTGGGCGTTCGCGGCGGACACGAGCCCGACCGCAAGCACGATCGTGCCCGCAGCAAGAACAGTCACTTTGCGATTAAACCCAAACATCATCATACTCCTCATCACCAATGCCTAGCATTGCCGAGGTGAACCGTCGCTGACGATGAAATGACCCCGCGGCACGATAGCCCGAGGCGAGACAGCCGTTGGACGGTTAGCCCTGGCGCGCCTTGAAGCGGCGATTGGTCTTGTTGATGACGTAGGTCCGCCCGCGGCGGCGAATCACACGGCAGTCCCGATGGCGCGACTTGAGGGATTTCAGGGAGTTGCGAATCTTCATGGCCGGGCGCCTGCTCGTTGGATCGATCAAAATGCAAGAAGGCCGCCCATGGGCAGCCGCTGCCGCGCTCCTATCCCCGACCGCCGGCCAAAGTCAAGATGAGCTGACCCAAGCGGCTATGGACCATTTGGCGCGATGGCGCGCTTAATGCCGCACATGCTGTTCGATGTCCTCATCTTCCTCGCCGGCGTAGCAGTCGCCAGCCTCGCGCTGCGCGACGTGTTCGAAACCGTCGTCGTACCCGGCGGCAACCGGGGCTCGCTGCGTGTCGCGCACCGCATCATTTATATTCTTTTGCCCGTCTGGAAAGCGGTCCGCGGGCGCCGCCGCGGGGTCTCCGGAACCTTCGCGCCGATCGTCCTGGTCCTGTCCTTCATCGTGTGGATGAGTTTGCTCGCGGTCGGCTTCGGGCTGATGTTCCATGCCGCGCGCTATGGCTTCCGCCCGGTCGAACACAGCGTTGCCGAAGCCATCTACCAGGCTGGCGGGACGATTCTCACCCTCGGCCTCAACGAAGCGCAGGCAGTCGGCATCGGCCGCTGGATCGTACTTGCCGCCGGTTTCTGCGGGCTTGCGGTGATGACTATGGCGGTCACCTATCTGCTCGCGGTCCAGACCAGTCTCGCCCAGCGCGATACCGGGATCATCAAGCTCGGCACTTCGGCAGGCGATCCGCCGGCGGCGCTGACCCTGCTCGAGAATCTGGCGCTGATCGACGACCGCCAGGAACTCGCCGATATCCTGCGCGAGGGCCGTAACTGGTGTGCGATGGTGCGCCAGAGCCACTCCGCCCATCCGTCATTGATCTATTTCCAGACGTCCGGCACCGGTGCCGGCTGGTCGGCCGCGCTCGGCGCGCTGATCGATCTGGCTCTGATCACCGAATATTGCCTCGATGAACGGCCATTGCGCGGACCGGCGGTGCTGCTCGGCGCTGAAGCCACGCGCCTCGCGGGCCAGATCTGTGCGGTCATCCATCTTCCGCCGGGCAATTGCGAAAGCCCCGTTGCGGATGTCGAGCAGCTCGGGGCGCGACTGGCCGCCGCGGGCTATGCGATCCGCGCCGACTTCGACGCTGCCGCGCTGGCCCAGCGCCGCGGCAAATTGCACGCCACGGTCGAAGCGCTTGCCGCGCATCTCGGCAAGCCAAGCTCGCCCTTGCTCCCGGCCAGCGCCTAGGCGTCGACCGCCGTGTGTTCGACGAGCTTGCGTTCCCACGCGAGCGCATCGCCGACAATGATATTGATGTCGTCGCGGGCCGGTTGCCAGGCCAGCGTCGCGAGGATCCGTTCATTGCCCGCGACGAGTTCGGGCGCGTCCCCCGCGCGCCGCGGCGCCAGTTCACGCCGCAGCGGCCGGTTGGTCGCGCGATCGACCGCGTCGAGCACTTCGAGCACCGACAGGCCGTGGCCGTAGCCGCAATTGAGCACGAGGTTGCGCTCGGGCTCGGCAATCAATTGCTCGAGCGCGGCGACATGCGCGGCGGCGAGATCGCTGACATGGATATAGTCGCGCACGCAGGTCCCGTCGGCGGTGGCATAATCACTGCCATAGACTGCGACATGGTCGCGCTTGCCGACCGCTGCTTCGACCGCGACCTTGATCAGGTGGGTCGCGCCCTTGCCGATCTGCCCGGTGCGTCCGGCGCGGTCGGCCCCGGCGACGTTGAAATAACGCAGCGCGCCATAATTGAACGGATAGGCCGCGGCGGCGTCGGCGAGCATCCGCTCGGTCATCAGCTTCGACGCGCCATAGGGGTTGATCGGCAGCGTCGGATCATCTTCCGACACCGGCACCCGCTCGGGCGCCCCATACACCGCGGCGGTCGACGAGAAGAGGATATGCCGCACGCCCGCGGCGACCGCGGCGCTGACCAAAGAATGCGAGGCAATCGTGTTGTTGGCGTAATATTCGAGCGGCTTGTCGACCGATTCGGGGACCACGATCGACCCCGCGAAATGCATGATCGCACCAATTTTCTGTTCGGCGAAAATCCGCCCGACGAGCGCGCTGTCGGCGACCGAGCCGTGGTAAAAGGGTACGGCGGGCGGGACGATGCGGCGGGTGCCGGTCGACAGATCGTCGATCACCGCCACCGGCCAGCCGGCGTCGGCCAGCGCAAGCATGGCATGGCTGCCGATATATCCGGCACCGCCGGTCACGAGCACTGGAACTTTGGTCATGGCGCCGGCGCTAGCCGACCAGCAGGCCTGCTGCCAAGCCGCGCCTTAGCGCAATACCATGCGGTCGTCCTTGATCTCGACCGAGGCGAAGCGCTGGAGAAAATCCTGGCCGAGCAGCGACATCTGGCCGCCATTGAGGACGACTGCCTGGACGCTCTCGGCGCTTGCCGGGCCAAGCCGGATGCGATCGATCCGCACTTGCTCGCCGCGCACCGCACCGTCGGCGCCCTCGCCGACGACCTCTTTCATGCCGATCGAGGTCGCGATCCCGGCGCTGCGCGCATCGTCGCGCGACAAAGCAATCCCGCTCGCGCCGGTATCGACCAGCATGTGCACCGGCGTTCCGTTGATTTCGACATCGGCATAGAAATGGCCGTCGCCGCTACGCTCGAGCGCAACTGCATTGCCGTCGACCGGCTCGGACGGTTTACGCTCCGAACGGCCTGATGAACCGTCAAATTGCGCCGCATATTGGTCGACACCGTGCTCGCTTCGGGCCGGGCCCGGCGTGCGGTGCGCCATCGCGCTGAAAAACCCGACCAAGGCCATCAGGATGAGGAAGCTTCGTCCCATGGCGGACAGCCTAGAGCGCGAGCGTAAACAAATTTTCAACGCCGCGCGGTTAGTCCTCGCAACTTCGCCAGTGGGAGAAAGCCGTGATGCCGTTCCGCGTTCGTCAGATATTGTCCATCCTGCCCTTCACCGCATTGCTCGCCGGCTGCGGCGTCCCCGGCCTTCCGGCCAAGGCGACCGTCACGCTGATCGACCGCACCTGCGCGATCACCGAAACCATCGACCGCGAAGTCGACGATCCGCGCAACCCCGGGGTCAAGGTCAAGGCGCGCGAGCTCAACAGCAAAACCGGCGAATGCAAATCGGTTGAGGAATGGGAAGAAGTCCGCGCCAAGCGCACCAAAAAGGTCGACGGCACCGC
Organism: Sphingomicrobium sp.; assembly: GCA_039928195.1. Classification (GTDB taxonomy): domain Bacteria; phylum Pseudomonadota; class Alphaproteobacteria; order Sphingomonadales; family Sphingomonadaceae; genus Sphingomicrobium. The sequence goes on along the minus strand of JBDSTQ010000017.1, from coordinate 1,535 downwards.
GGTCGTCCACCTCGATTATCAGGCGCCGCAGGACGGCGCCACGCATAGCGCAACGCTGACCTTCACCGGCCGCGACGACGAATTTTATGCGCTCAATGCCGGCGATACGATCGACATCCTCGTCGCCAAGAGCGACCCGGCGAGAATTCGCAAGGCTTGACCCGAGCGGCGCCTCGCCGGGACTTCCATCGCTTCGCACGCAGCCCTATCAGGCGCGCTGTCACCCCCATCCCCTTTCGGTAGAGATTCATGGCCATCACGATTTCGAGCGCGTTCGACGCGGGCAATATCCGCGTCCTCAAGACCGACGGCGACCGCGCCGACCTCGAGATCGTCGCGGACCATATGTCCGATTTCTACCAATGGTTCTACTTCCGCCTGGCGGGGGCGGCGGGGCGCGAAGTCACGCTGCGCATCACCAATTGCGCCGGCGCGGCCTATCCCAACGGCTGGCCCGATTATAGAGCATGCCTGTCGCTCGACCGCGAGGATTGGGTACGTGTGACCGACACCAGCTACGCCGACGGCGTGCTGACGATGACACTGACCCCGCCGCAGGATGTGGTGTGGATCGCTTATTTCGCGCCATATTCGATGGAGCGCCACCATGATTTGATCACCGCGATCGCCGCGCTGCCGGGCGTCGGCTACCGCTCGCTCGGGCACAGCCTCGATGGCCAGGACATCGACTGCCTGACGATCGGCGAGGGACCGCTCAACGTCTGGCTTTACGCCCGCCAGCACCCCGGCGAGAGCATGGCCGAATGGTGGATGGAAGGCGCGCTCGAAAAGCTCACCGACGACGACGATCCGGTCGCCCGCGTGCTGCGCCGGTCATGCACCTTCAACATCGTCCCCAACATGAACCCCGACGGGTCGCGCCGCGGCCATTTGCGCACCAATGCGGTCGGCACCAACCTCAACCGCGAGTGGCACGCCCCCTCGGCCGAGAGGAGCCCCGAAGTGCTGTGCGTGCGCAATGCGATGGATGACAGCGGGGTCGATTTCGCGATGGACGTCCACGGCGACGAAGCGATTCCCGCCAATTTCCTCGCCGGGTTCGAGGGCATCCCCTCGCTCACCGACGCTCAGTCGGCGCTGTTCAAGACCTATAGCGACACGCTCGAGCGCATCTCCCCCGACTTCCAGACCGCGCAAGGGTATGAATCGCCCGCACCGGGTCAGGCCAATATGTCGATGTCGACAACCCAGCTCGCCGAGCGCTTCGGCGCAGTGTCGATGACGCTCGAAATGCCGTTCAAAGACAATTTCAACCTCCCCGACGAGGTTTACGGCTGGTCGCCGCAGCGCTCGAAATTCCTCGCTTACGCATGCCTCGACGCGCTTAATGGCATGCTTCCCGATCTCCAGCGCTATCGGGGCCGGAAGGGCTGATGCCGGCGCCAAGGGGCAATCTTGTCCTGCTGCGCCACGGCCAGTCGCAGTGGAACCTCGAGAATCGCTTCAGCGGCTGGTGGGACGTCGACCTGTCGCCCGCCGGGATCGAGGAAGCGCGCGCTGCGGGCGCGCTGCTC
>JBDSTQ010000016.1:0-2540 GCA_039928195.1 Sphingomicrobium sp. | reverse complement strand
CTGCCAGGCCATGCTTGGCGAGCAGCGCGGCGATCTGGGGCGCCAGCTTGCGATAATCGTCAAGCCCGTCGGCGCCCGCGAACAGCGCCTCATGCGGTTCGAACGCCGCCACTCCCGGCCCGGTCGCAGCAGCAGTGGCGACATAGGGCGGGTTGCACAGGATCAGGTCGAAACGGCGGCTGAGCCCTTGCCCCCAATCGCCAAGCTGTAACGCCGCGCGCCCCGATAGCCCGAGCCGCTCGGCATTTCGCTGCGCATAGGTCAGCGCGATCGACGAGGCATCGACCCCAGTGCCACGCGCCTCAGGCCACTCGTCGAGCGCCGCCAGCAGCAGCGTCCCCGGGCCGGTGCCAAGGTCGAGGATTTGCGCTGGGCCCGCGGTTCCCGCGAAATGCTCGACCGCCGCAGCGATCAACGTCTCGCTGTCGGGGCGCGGGATCAGCACCCCGGGGCCAACCTCAAGGTCGATCGTCCAGAAGGCGCGCTGGCCGGTGATGTAGGCGATCGGCTCAAGCGCCAGCCGCCGTTCGACCATGTCGATGAAGTCGGGCGGGACCGCGCCCGGTGGCGGGTTGAGGATCAGCCGGTCGCGGCCGATGCCAAGCGCGGCGGCCATCAACAGTTCTGCGTCGAGCCGGGGAGTGTCGCTGGTGCGGCGCAATTGCTCGGTGGCGCGCGCCAGCGCCCGTGCAACCTGGCTCATCCCTCGTCGAGGCTGGCGAGGCGCTCGGCCTCGTCCTCGGCGATCAGCGCTTCGACCAGCTCGGCCAGACCGGGGCCTTCGAGGATCGCGTCAAGCTTGTGCAGGGTCAGGTTGATACGGTGGTCGGTGACTCGGCCTTGCGGGAAATTATAGGTCCGGATTCGCTCCGACCGATCCCCCGATCCGACCATCGACCGCCGCGCCCCGGCGCGCTCATCGGCGAGCCGACTGCGCTCAAGCTCGTACAGCCGGGTGCGGAGAACCTTGAGCGCCTTGGCCTTGTTCTTGTGCTGCGATTTCTCGTCCTGCTGGATGACCACCAGCCCGGTCGGCACATGGGTGATGCGGACCGCGCTGTCGGTGGTGTTGACCGACTGGCCGCCGGGACCCGACGAGCGATAGACGTCGATACGCAGGTCCGCCTCGTTGATCTGGACATCGACTTCCTCGGCCTCGGGCAGCACCGCAACCGTCGCCGCCGAGGTATGGATTCGCCCGCCGCTCTCGGTTGCGGGCACGCGCTGGACCCGGTGCACCCCGCTTTCGAACTTCAATCGCGCGAACACCCCGGCGCCATTGATCGAGGCGACGGCTTCCTTGAAGCCGCCGACGTCGGACGCCGAGGCGCTGATCATTTCGAACTTCCAGCCCTGCTCCTCGGCGAAGCGCTGGTACATCCGCATCAGGTCGCCCGCGAACAGCGCCGCTTCGTCGCCACCGGTGCCGGCGCGAACCTCGAGCATCGCGGCGCGCTCGTCGGCTGCATCCTTGGGCAGCAACCTGAGCGCCAGCGCGCGCTCGGCGTCGGGCAGCCGCGCCTCGATATCGAGCAACTCCTCCGACGCGATGGCGCGCAATTCCTCGTCGGCGTCTTTGGTCATCACCGCCAGGCTGTCGCGCTCGGCGCGCAGCCGGCGGACTTCTCGCGCGGCTGCGGCGACCGGCTCGACCTGGGCATATTCCTTCGACAGGCGGACGAATTCGTCGGGCGCGAGGCCGGGTGCACCCATCGCCGCGGCGATGTCATGCTTGCGCGCCTCGATCGAGACGATCTTGTCGAGCGAAATGCCTTTCACCGGCGGAGCTCCGCGGCCAAATCGCCGAACATCACCAGCCGCTGATCGCCGGTTTCGAGTTCCTTGACCTGCGCCCCGCCAGCCTCGAGCTCGCTGTCGCCGATGATCAAAGCGAAGCGCGCCCCGGCGGCGTTGGCGCGCTGGAGCCGCTTCTTCATACTGCCACGATAGCCGCAATCTGCGGCAATCCCCGAGCGACGCAGGTCGGCGACGATCCGCGACGCCGCCGCCTCGGCCGTCTCGCCCATCGGTACCACCATCGCAGTCGGGGTCTCGACCGAGGGTGCGTCGATCATCATCGCCAGCCGCTCGATCCCCGCCGCCCAGCCGATTGCCGGAGTGTGCGGGCCGCCGAGGGACTCAATCAGGCCATCGTAGCGACCGCCGGCCAGCACCGTGCCCTGCGATCCGAGCCGATCGGTGATGAATTCGAACGCGGTGTGACGGTAATAATCGAGCCCGCGAACCAGTCGCGGCGCACGTTCCCACGCGACCCCGGCGGCGTCGAGACCGGTGGTTACGGCGGCAAAGAAATCGCTGGCTTCAGCGGTCAGGAAATCGTCAATCGGCGGCGCGCTGTCGGCGATCGGCCAGTCGGAGTGCGCCTTGCTGTCGAGGATTCGCAGCGGGTTACGCTCCAGTCGGTCGCGGCTGTCTTCACTAAGGTCGTTCCTGCGCGCCGCGAAATGCTCGTACAACGCATCACGCCACGCGGCGCGGGTCGCGGGGTCACCGAGGGTGTTGAGCTTGAGGATCACGCC
>JBDSTQ010000015.1:0-13741 GCA_039928195.1 Sphingomicrobium sp. | reverse complement strand
TGTTCGAATATAATGACGACCAGAAGAAGGTCGATTTCAGCCACAACCCCTTTTCGATGCCGCAAGGCGAGATGGCGGCGCTGGAGAGCAAGGACCCGCTCGACATTCTGGCGTGGCAATATGACATCGTCTGCAACGGCGTCGAGCTGTCGAGTGGCGCGATCCGCAACCATCGCCCCGACATCATGTACAAGGCGTTCGCGATCGCCGGCTACAGCGCCGCCGAAGTCGACACCAATTTCTCGGGTATGATCAACGCCTTCAAGTTCGGCGCCCCGCCTCACGGCGGCTCCGCTCCGGGGATCGACCGCATCGTCATGCTCATCGCCGATGAGCCCAACATCCGGGAAGTCATCGTCTTCCCGATGAACCAGAAGGCCGAAGATCTGATGATGAACGCCCCGGCCGAAGTCATGCCCAAGCAGCTCAAGGAATTGGGGATCAGGATCGTCGCCGACAGCTGAGGCGTAAATGCACCGTTTCGGCACAAAATCGGCGGAGTGTCCGGCGGAGGCGATTGTCGCTGCGATTCGCGCGCGCTACGCGTCGCCCGGTTACCGCGACGAGAGTGACCCGATGCCGAGCGAACGCCATTCCGATCTGACCGTGCTGCGCGACCAGCTCGAGCAGCTGCAGCTGCCCCAGATCGCCTACCGCCGCCGCGCGATCATCATTTTCGAAGGGCTTGAGGGTTCGGGCAAGAAACAGGCGCTCAAACAGCTCGCTGCCGCCTTCGACCCGTGCCACTACGCGGTCCACACCATCGGGCGAGACCGCCGCGAAGCCGCCGACGGGCATTGGCTGGCGCGCTTCTGGCGCGCTTTGCCCGCCGCCGGCCACACCAGCATTTTCTTCCGCAGCTGGTACCGGCGCGTGCTCGACGAGCGCGTGCTCGGGCGGGTCGACGCCGCCGCTGCGGCGCGCGCGTTCGATGAAATCAACGAGTTCGAGGCGCAGCAGCGCGATTACGGGACGTTGCTCGTGAAATTGTTGTTCACGGTCAGCGCCGACGTCCAGGACCGCCGTCTGCGCACGCGCGCCGCGAGCCCGTGGGCGCAACTATTGCGCGGCGACGAGCCGGTGCGCGCCGACGATCCCGCTTATCTGGCAGCGCTTGCCGAGCTCAGGGCGCACACCGACACGCGCTGGTCTCCGTGGCGGGTGATCGATGGCGATGACGAGCAGAATGTGGCGTCCGCCGCGCTCGCCGCGATCGCCGAGGCCTGGGCCGAAGCGATGCCCGCCGAGCCGATCGTCAGCGTCGCTTAAGCCGCTGGCGGGTATGTGATCCTGAGTACTTCGTAGCTTTTCTCGCCGGTCGGCAGCCGCACCACCCGCTCGTCGCCGACTTTCGCACCGATCAAGGCGCGGGCGATCGGTGCGCTCCAGCCGATATGCCCGGCCGAAGCGTCGGTCTCGTCGTCGCCAACGATCGTCAGCGTGCGGCGCACGTCCGCATCGTCGGCCAGCTCGACGATCGCGCCAAAGCGCACTTGGTCGGTGTGCTGCGCCGCCGGATCGACGACCTTGGCCGCCTTCATTACCCGCGCGAGAAAGCCCAGCCGGCGGTCGATCTCGCGCAATTTCTTGCGGCCGTAGATGTAATCGCCGTTTTCCGAGCGGTCGCCATTGGCCGCCGCCCAGGCGATCGTCTCGACCAGCTTGGGGCGGTCTTCGCCGAACAATGAATCATATTCTGCGCGCAATCGCGCCAGGCCCTGCGGCGTGATGAAGCGCGGCGGCGCGCTCAACCCGGGCGCGACTTTCCGAGATATTTGGAGACATGGTAGCTGGTTTGCTGCCCGCGCGCGTTGATCGCGTCATAGACCACACTATTTTCGACCACGCGCTGGACGTAGGCCTTGGTCTCGCTGAACGGGATCGCCTCGATCCATTTGAGCACGTCGACATTGCCACGCGGGTCGCCGTAATTGCGCACCCATTTGCCGGCATTGCCCGACCCCGCATTATAGCTCGCGACCGCGAGCGGGACATTGCCGTCCCAGATGTTGAGCATGCGCTGGAAGTAAGCGGCGCCGAGGCTGATATTGTAGCTAGGGTCGCTGAGCAGGCGCGAACTGTCGTAGCCGACGCCCATCTTGCCCGCTTGCTCGCGCGCGGTGCCGGGCATCAGCTGCATCATCCCGCGCGCACCCGCGCCACTGATCGCATAAGGGTCGAACGAGCTTTCCTGGCGCGAGATGCCGTGGGCGAGGGGCCACATCCGCCCCGACAACGACGCCGGCAGCATCGGATAGGCCTGGCGCACGTAGAAGGTGGTGCCCTTGATTCGCGCCGAGCGCGAGGTCCACACCGCGAGGTCGGGGCGGCGTAATTGATCGCCGAGCTCGACCGCGAGATTGCGGTCGGCGTCATTGGTCAGCGATTCGGCGAGCGCGCGGACGAACAACGCTTGCTCGACTGCGCGGCCCTGCTGGCCGAGCACACGCACCGCCTGGACCAACGGTCGCGCATTGAACGCCGCGCGCTGCGCCGCGCCGACCATTTGCGGCAGCGCCTGCGGCGGTGCGGGAACGGTGCGGCCGAGCCGCTCGAGCGCGAGTTGACCGTAGAACATCTCGGGATACGCCGAGGCGCGCTGGAAATAAGCGGTCGCGGTCGGGGACTGGGCGCTCGCCAGCGCCGCGCGCCCGGCCCAATAATCGCCCTTGGACTGGACCTGCAGCGAGCGCCCCGCGCGGCCGTAGCGATTGAACATCGCCAAAGCGTTGGACGGCTGGTTCATGCGGTCGAGCGCGACGGTTCCACCGAGCCACGCCAGGCTGGTATATTTGTCGCGGACGCCCAGGCTCTGGTCGGCGACGCTGGCGCCAACGGGCAAAACATCGTCGATCTGGCGCGCGATATTGTACGTCGTGCCCCAGTCGCGCTCGGCGGCGGCGGCGCCGGCGACCAGCAATTGCATGTCGTAGAAGCGCTCGGCGTCGGCGGGGCGGTAAACGAACGCATGCTGGCGCGCGAACAGCTGCCGCGCCGAGCTGTCATACCCCTGGGCGCGGAGGTAGCGCGCGCGGTCCATCATCAGCCCGGCATCCTGGGTGACGGTGCCGATCACGCCTTGATAGCGACTTTCCGCGTCGGCCGCGCCGCGCAGCATCGCGACGCGCGCGCCGAACGCCGCCTGGCGCTGCGGGCTGGCGACGCTGACGAAGCGCGAAGCATTGTCGGCGTCCTTGGCGAACAGCAGAGCGTCGATCCGGCGGTCATGATCGGCGGCGGTAAAGCTGCCCCCGTACCGCGCCCAGATTGCCTGCTCGTCGCTCGCGGACAGATCGTCCGAGCCCCAAGCTTCCTTCGCGGCAGCCAGTGCTTCAACCATCCGGCCCGCGCTCGCATAAGCATCGGCGAGCCGCGCATAGCCATTGCCGCTGAGCGGCTTGTCGGTAGTGAAAAACGCGATGACCGTGGCCGCCGCCTCGCCCGGCCGCATTGACTTTTCGGCCCAGCGACGCAGCTTCGCATTCTCGGGCCAGCCGGGATAGGGGACGAGCAGCCGCGCGTAATCGCTGAAGCGATAGCCGCTGCTCTGGCGCAATGTCCGCCAGTCGTTGAGCGCATAGCCGATGCTGACCGAGGACGAGGGCGCGGCATAAGGCGCCGAATATTGCGCCGCGCTCGACGTCGCGGTCCCGATCACCGCCAGGCTGAGCAATGCATTGCGCCACATGCTGGACATAGTCGGGGTCCGCTCCTTATCAGGCCGTGAACGAACGCCGGTCGCGCGTCTTTTGCCTGGCGTTCATTGCTAACCCATCAGGACAGAGGTCAGTTCATGTTTTTCGGGTCCATCCCGGCCTTGGTCACGCCCTTTTCCGGGGGGCGTGTCGCGGAAGACACATTCGCCGCACTGGTCGAGTGGCAGATCGACCAAGGATCGAGTGCGCTGGTGCCGTGCGGGACGACCGGCGAAGCGGCGACGCTGACCCCGCAGGAGCACAAGCGGCTGATCGAACTGACGGTGAGAACGGCGCGGGGCCGGGTGCCGGTCCTCGCCGGCTGCGGGTCGAACGACACCGCTCGCGCGGTCGAACTGACCAAGATTGCCCAAGCGGCGGGGGCCGACGCCGCGCTCCATGTTCCGCCTTATTACAACCGCCCCAATCAGGACGGCATTTACGCGCACCTCGCCGCGGTCGCCGATCTCGATCTGCCGATCATCCTTTATAATGTGCCGGCACGGACGATCACCGACATCGCGGTCGAGACGATGGCGCGGTTGTCGCGGCTGCCCAATGTCATCGGGGTCAAGGATGCCACCGGAAACCTCGCGCGCGTGTCCGCCCAACGGCTGGCGTGCGGCGAGCAATTCATCCAGTTGAGCGGCAATGACGACATGGCGCTGGGGTTCAGCGCAATGGGCGGCAAAGGCTGCATCAGCGTCAGCGCCAATGTCGCGCCCAAATTGTGCGCCGAATTTCAGGAAGCGATGCGCGAGGGCCGGTGGGACGATGCGCTCGCGCTTCAGGACAAACTCTTTCCGCTCCATGCCGCATTGTTCACCGATGCTTCGCCGGGGCCGGTCAAATATGCGCTGAGCCGCGTCCGCCCCGATTTCCCCACCGAACTGCGCCTGCCGATGACCCCGCCGTCTGAAGTCTCGCGAAAGGCGGTTGATGCGGCGCTGGAGCATGCGCTTCTGGCCTAAGCGGAAACGTCGATCCGCTTGAGCATGGCGGCAAAGCGGGGATCGCGTCGAATGGGATCGAACAGCGGATCGACTGCCAGCGTGTTGAGTCCGGGGTCGTTGACGGCAAAGCCGCGTTGGAGAGCGGCAAAAGCGCTCGCTCGCTCGCCCCGCTGAGCATAGGCCTGGGCGAACTGGTAGCTGGCGGCATCGCCGTACATCGCGCCCAGTCGCTTGAGCGCGAAGTCCGAAGCCGCGCGGTCGCCAAGCCGGGTGCCGACGATCGCCTCCACCACCAGGCGCACGGTGAGATCGGGCGGCAAGGTCTGAATCGATTGGCGGGCCAGGGTTGGCTGACCCTTCATCAGCTGGGCCACTGCGATGAAATAGGCCGGCAGGGACAGCGTCGGCGCGAGCTTCTGAGTCTGTCGCGCCTCGGCAATGCAGGCATCATATTGCCGGTCGTACAACAAGGCGTAGGAGCGCCGCCGGTGACCAAGCGGGTTGAGCGGGTCCACTGCGATAATGCGATCGGCGAAGCCGAGCGCGCGCCGAGTATCGCCACTGGCGACGAAGCTGATCACCGCCGCCTGGAGCAATTCGATATCGTTGGGCGCGATTGCCAGCCCAAGCTCGATCTGGCTGATCGCGGCACTGATCTTGCGCTGGCCGTAGAGGGCATCGGCAAGCGAGGAATAACCGCCGGGTAGCTTGGGCGCGATGGCCAGCGCGCGTTGAGCGGCGGCGACCGCCGCGGCATAGCCTTGGGCGGTTTCTTCGGGCGAATGACCGACGTCGGCGAGATAGGACAGATTGTGCGATTTGGCGGCGTAGGCACGGGCAAACTTCGGGTCGCGCGCGAGCGCCTGGTCGAGAATATGGTTGGCCTGCCTCAGGCTGTCCTCGCTATCGTCGATGCGCGCCTGTTCGGTTGCGCGCAGGTAAAGGTCCTGCGCCTCACTGTCGCGGGTGCCGCCCGCGGCTAGCGCCCGGATTGCCGAGGTGCCGAGCTCAATGCTGAGCGCGGCGACCACTTTCTCGGCAATGTCGGTCTGGATCGCGAGAACATTGCCGTCTGGCCGGTCGTAGGTCTCCGACCAGCGCTCAAGGCCGTCTTTGCCGTCGACCAGCTGGGCGGCGACGCGCACCATCCCGGGCGCGCGGCGAACGCTGCCCGTGAGGATGTTGGCGACATGCAATCGCCGGGCCGCGAGATGCGAATCAGCCGCGCGCATCGCTTCCGACGAAGTGCGGCCGGCGACTTTCAGGCCCTGGAGTTGCGACAGGGCGCTGCGCAGTTCCTCGGCAATGCCGTCGGCGAAATAGTTTTGCGCGGCATCGCCGCTGAGATTGGCGAACGGCATGACGGCGATACTGCGGGCCGCGCCAGCCGGCGCGGGGCGGAGCCATTGCCATGCTCCGACCGCTCCGGCGGCGACGATTGCCGCGACGCCGGTAAACGCAGTTCTGCGCGAAACGGCCCGGTGATTGACCGGTGGAGGACTCTGGAACGGTTCGCCGGCCATGGTCGCTCGGACCGCTCGCAATAAGGCTTGGTAGCGCGGGTCGGCCTGGTCGCCGTTCCAGCTCTGCATCGCCAGCGCCTGGATTTCGCCGAACCCGAGCGGCGGATCGACCCGGTCGATGCAGATCGGCAAATAGGTGCCACGGCGCTGTGCCCGGCTGGCCTCTTCGCGAACGAATCGGCCGTGCCGCCCGATCGACCGCCGGCTCCACGCGACGAGCACGCAGGACGCACCATCGAGCTGTCGTTGAATGTCCTCGCGCCACTCCGATCCGGCGGCGATCTGTTCATCCCACCACACACCGAGCCCCTCGGCTTCGAGGGCCTGCACCAGCGGCGCGATCCTCGCCCGATCCTCGGCCTTGTATGACACGAAGACGTCGCTCATCGAACTATCCCCGGCCGCGCGTGGCGCGCGACAGTCGACCATATCTCAATTACCCCTCCCGCGCATCCGCGCTGGCAAGTTGGCCGCGGGCTGACTACCTGCCGATCGTGGCAAAACCGCTCCCCACTCCGTTCGATAAGCAGAAGATCGTCGCCGAGAACCGCCGGGCGCGGTTCGACTATTTCGTCGAGGACCGGTTCGAGGCCGGGATCCAGCTCGCCGGGACCGAGGTCAAGGCGCTGCGCCAGGGCGAGGGGTCGATCGCCGAAAGCTATGCCACGATCCAGGATGAGGAAGTGTGGCTGATCAACAGCCACATCCCCGAATACAGCCACGGCAACCGCCAGAACCATGAGCCGCGGCGGCCGCGCAAATTGCTGTTGAAGGGGCGCGAGATCGCCAAGCTCCATGGCGCGATCACGCGACAGGGGCTGACGCTGGTCCCGCTGTCGATCTATTTCAACGCCAGCGGCCGCGCCAAGATCGAGATCGCGCTCGCCCGCGGCAAAAAGGTCCACGACAAGCGCGAGACGATCAAGGAACGCGACTGGAAGCGCGACCAGCAGCGGCTGCTCCGGCAAAACAGCCGTTAGCGGCCGGATCAATCGATTAGGACGTTTGCAGCCCGTTCAGGTCCGGTAGTCGATTGGCGGTGGCGCAATTCCTTTTAACCGCGAACGAAAATCCATCTGATTTTTGCGAGAAGGCCTCACTCTTATGATCCTGAATAAAGCCGTTCTTTTGTTGTCCGTGAGCATCCTCGCCGGCTGCGCCTCGACCCCCATGCCGCAAGCGCCGTTGGCCGAGGCCGCGCCGATCGCACTGCCCGCCGCCGAGCCCGCGCCCAAGCCGCAATATGGCGCATTCGGTTTCGATTCGGTGGGGATGGACCGGACCATCCGCGCCGGTGACAATTTCTACGCGTTCGCCAACGGGACCTGGGCCAAGACCACGCCAATCCCGGCCGACAAGTCGAATTATGGCAGTTTCTCCATCCTCGACGATCTATCGCGCGAGCGCACGCGGACGCTGATCGAGGATGCGGCCAAGGCGCCGGGCAGCCGCATCGGCTCGGCGTACAACAGTTTCATGGATGAAGCGGCGGTCGAGGCGAAAGGTCTGACTGCGATGACCCCGTGGCTCGACCAGGTGCGCGGTCTCGATAATCGCGCCGGTCTGCCAAAGCTCTACGCCGACGCCGCGCAGCTGCAGATCGGCACGCCCTTCGCCAGCTTTGTCGGACAGGACGACAAGGCGCCCGACCAGTATATCCTGTCATTCGCCCAATCCGGCCTCGGCATGCCCGACCGCGACTATTACTTGTCGAAAGACGCCAAGCTGGCCGAGACCAAGGCGCGCTATCTGCAGCATCTGACGACCATGCTGACGCTTGCCGACGAGGCCAATGCGGCGAGCCGGGCGAAAGCCGTGCTGGCGTTCGAGGACAAGATCGCCGCGGCGAGCTGGACCAAGGTCGAGAGCCGCGACGCGACCAAGACGTATAACAAATATTCGCTCGCCGAGTTGAAGCGACTGGCGCCGGGGTTCGACTTCGCTGAGCTCATCCGCGAAAGCGGCGCGCAGGGTGCCGACAATCTGCTCGTCGCGCAGCCGACCGCGATTACCAAGATCGCTGGCCTCGTCGGCAAGGCGCCGCTCGGCGTGCTCAAGGATCAGCTGATGCTGCGCTCGCTCGATGCCTATGCGGCCTATCTGCCAAAGGCATTCGATACCGAGAACTTCGCTTTCTACGGCACCACCTTGTCGGGCACCCCGCAGCAGGAGGAGCGCTGGAAGCGCGCGGTCAATTTCACCACCGCCGTACTCCAGGACGACGTATCTAAACTTTACGTCGAGCGCTTCTTCCCGCCCGCGACCAAGGCCGCTGCCGACACGCTCGTCCAGAATGTCATCAAGGCGATGGACGGGCGGATCGATAAGCTCGACTGGATGGCGCCCGAGACCAAGACTCGCGCGCACGCCAAGCTCGCCGCTTTCACCCCCAAGATCGGCTATCCGAGCCAGTGGCGCGACATGTCGGCGCTGGAGGTGCGCGGCGACGATTTGCTCGGCAATGCGATGCGCTCGAACCGCTTCGATTATTCGTACAATGTCGAGAAACTGGGCAAGCCGATCTACAAATGGGAATGGGGCATGACCCCGATGACGATTAACGCTTATGCCAATTTCGGCATGGTCGAGATCGTTTTCCCGGCGGCGATCCTGCAGCCGCCATTCTTCGACCCCAATGCCGATGCGGCGATCAATTATGGCGGCATCGGCGCGGTCATTGGCCATGAGCTGAGCCACCATTTCGACGACCAGGGCGCCAAGTATGACCTGTCGGGCAAGCTCACCGACTGGTGGACTCCGGCCGACGTCGCCGCTTTCTCGAGCCGCCTCGACAAACTCGGCAAGCAATATGACGCGTATGAGCCGCTTCCCGGACTGCACGTCCAGGGCAAATTGACGATGGGCGAGAATGTTGCCGATCTCGCCGGGCTCGCGCTTGCGCACGATGCCTATATCGCATCGTTGAACGGCGCGACTCCGCCGGTGATCGACGGCCTGACCGGCGACCAGCGCTTCTACCTCGGCTGGGCGCAAGTGTGGCGGCGCAACTATCGCGAAGCTAATTTGCGCCAGCGCCTGCTGACCGATCCGCACTCGCCCAGCGAGCAACGCGCGGCAATCGTGCGCAACATGGATCCATGGTATGACGCGTTCGATGTCACGCCCGGCCAGACCCTCTACCTCGCGCCGGCCGACCGGGTTCGCATCTGGTAGGATGAGCGCGCGCTAGATGCTGTATCAGCGGCTCCCGTCCATCGATCACCATCCGCTCGATCGCTGGAGCCGCTGGCTTGCCCCGCTGATCGCGCTCGCCGCGGGGGTGAGCGCCGCGCTGATGCTGTGGCTGATCGACCAGCGCGAGGCCGCCGCGGTTGCGGTCGCGGTGGGCATCGTTGGCACCGCCTTTATCATCTTGCCGCGCGCGCTCGAAGTGGTGCCCAAGGCTTTGCCGAGGTCCGCCCCGGCGCCCGATTACGGCCTCGTCGGATCGACGCTTGGCCTGAGCGACGAGCCGTGCGCGCTGACCGGCCATGCCGGCGCGCTGCTGGTCGCCAACCCCGCATATTGCGCGCGCTTCGGCAACGACCGTGCGCCGCTCGACCTCGGCGCGGACGACGATGGGCGACAGGGCCTCGCCTTGGCGCAGTCGATGGCCAGTCGCGACGGCGCCGGTTGCGTCGCCAGCATCACCACCAGAGAGGGCAGCTTTCCGGTCGAGGTCGAGCGCGTCGGTGCTGGCGGCGACCTGCTGCTGTGGCGCTTTCCGCGCACGCCCGCGGTCGATCCGCTCGCGCTTGCCGCGCGCAACATGCAGGGCGAGACGGGGGAGCGCTTCGCGGCGGCCGGCGTGCTCGCCGCGGTGGTCGACGACGACGGCGTGGTGTGCAGCGCCAATCGCGCCTTTCGCGAGCGCGCGGGCGGAGCCGCGGGAAGTCTCGCCAAGACGGTTTTCCGCGACCTCGTCGAAATCGACAAGGACGGCGGGCTGCGTCTGATCGGCGACGGCGACCAGCGCCGGCCGTTGCGCGCGGTCCACGTTCCGCTCGACATTCGCAGCGAGGGCGGGGCGGGGACCTATCTGCTGTTCGGCCATGGCAGCGGCGAGGGCTCGCAGGAAACCAACCTCCAGGCGTTGCTCGACGTGCTTCCAGTTGGTCTTGCCCTGGTCGACCGCGACGGCCGCTTCCTGACCATGAACAAGGCGTTCCGGCAGGCCGCCGCGATCAAGCCCGCCGCGACCCCGACCTACCCCGGCGACCTGGTGGTCAAGGAAGACAAAGCCGCGGTCGCCGACGCGGTTCGCCGCAATGCCCGCGGCCCGGCGATGACCGGCGACCTCGCGGTGCGCCTCGGCAGCCAGGCGGCCGAGCCGGTCGCGCTGACCATCGCAGGCTTGCGCGGGCTCGGCGAAGCGGCGGTGCTGCTGTTGCTCAAAGACAATAGCGAGGAAGCCAAACTGAAGCGCCAGGTCGCGCAGGCGACCAAGATGCAGGTGGTCGGCCAACTGGCCGGCGGAGTCGCGCACGACTTCAACAATATATTGACCGCGATTATCGGCCACTGCGACCTGATGCTCATGCGCCATACGCCCGGCGACAGCGACTATGACGACATTCAACAGATCAAGTCGAACTCCAACCGCGCCGCCGGGCTGACCCGTCAATTGCTCGCTTTCTCGCGCCAGCAGACGCTGCGCCCGCAAGTCCTCCAGCTGCCCGACGTAGTTTCGGAAGTGTCGCATCTGCTCAAGCGGCTGCTCGGCGAGACGGTCGAACTGGTGGTCAAGCACGGCCGCCGGTTGGGGTCGGTACGCGCCGATCCCGGCCAGCTCGAGCAGGTTATCGTCAACCTCGCGGTCAATGCACGCGATGCGATGGCCGCGAAGGGCGGCGGCGCGCTGACCATCCAGACCTATGCCGTGCGCGCCGACCAGGTTGCCGAGCTCGGCTCCGACATCCTGCCGATTGCCGATTATAGCGCGCTTTCGGTGAGCGATACCGGCAGCGGCATCGCCGCCAATATCTTGGGCAAGGTGTTCGAACCGTTCTTCACGACGAAGGAAGTGGGCAAGGGGACGGGACTTGGCCTGTCGACCGTCTATGGCATCGTCAAACAGTCGGGCGGGTTCATCTTCGCCGATTCGAAGGTCGGCGAAGGCACGCGCTTCGTCATCTATCTTCCGGTCTATCGTGAGGAGGCCGCGGCCGCCGAAACGCGCACGCGCAAACCCGGCAAAACCAAACAGGGCGAATTGTGGGGCAGCGGCACGATCCTGCTGGTCGAGGACGAACCGATGGTTCGCGGCGTCGCCGATCGCGCGCTTACCCGGCACGGCTATACGGTGATTACCGCCGACAATGGCGAGGAAGCACTTGACCTGCTCCGCGTGACCGAGCGGATCGACCTTTTGATCACCGACGTGGTGATGCCCGGAATGGACGGGCCGACGATGGTCGGCGAAGCGCGCAAGACCTGGCCCGACCTCAAAATCCTGTTCATGTCGGGCTACGCGGAGGAGCAATTGCGTAAGTCGATCGACATCGAAAATGTCAATTTCCTCCCCAAGCCGTTTTCCGTCACCGAGCTCGCTGAAGCGACCCGCCGCGCGATGGGAACGAAATAAGGACTTTGCTCTTTGCCAAGCGCCCGATATGCGCCGCTGACCATGGTCGAAGCCCGTTCCATATTGATCGTCGAAGACGAGCCGCTGATTGCGATGATGCTCGAGGATTTTCTCGACTCGCTCGGTCACAGCATCCGCGGCACATGCGACACCGTGCAGTCGGCGCTTGCCGCGGTTGAGGCCGGCGGCTTCGACATCGCCATCCTCGACGTCAATCTGAAGGGCGAGAACGTGTGGCCGGTCGCCGCCAAGCTACGCGAGAACAAGGTCCCGTTCGTGATTGCCACCGGTGGCCATGTCGACCCGCCGCCGCCCGAATTCAACAGCGCGCCGGTGATCGAAAAGCCTTATACGATCGACCGCGTCACGCCGGCGATCGACGCGGCTTTCGCTGCCTGAGCGGCGGCGCTAGGAATGTTTGAGCTTCAAAGCCACTTCATCTTTCCGACTCATGCGGTCGCCATGGCCGGGCCGCTGCCACACGGGGCCGAAGCGCTCAAACTGCGCGCCGCCGACGGAATCACCCTGCGCGGAATCCATTTTGCGCGCGACACAGCGACGGGCGACCGGGTGCTCATTCTTGGCTTTGCGGGCAATGCGTGGAACGCGCAGGACGCCGGCTCTTATCTCGCCGAACTCTATCCGCACTGCGACGTGGTCGCCTTTCACTATCGCGGCTATCACCCGTCGGGCGGCGCGCCGTCGGCCGAAGCGTTGGTCGCTGACGCCCCGCTGGTCCACGATTTCGCACTCGCCCACGTGCCCCACGACCGGGTTATCGCGGTCGGGTTCAGCATCGGCTGCGGAATCGCCGCCAAGCTGTCGGCCGAACGCGCGCTCGACGGGGTGATTCTCGTCACCCCGTTCGATTCGCTGAAAGCCGCCGCGCAGTCGCTCTACCCGTGGCTGCCGATCGGGACCTTCTTCGAACATGAAATCGACGCCGCCGAAGCGCTCGAGCGAAGCGGCGTTCCGACCGCGATCGTGGCTGCCGCCAATGACGATATTATCGTCCCCGCGCGGACCGACGCGCTGCGCGCGCGGATCGGCGATCTGGCGTTCGACCGGACCATCGCCCGTGCCGGGCATAACGACATTTATGCGCGATCGGACTTTCAGGATGCGATGCGCGCCGCGCTCGATGCGCTCGTCGACTAGCGCCCTTGCAGCGCGTTGCCACCCGATCCATATATTTGAGAACACAGGCACTTCGGCGCGTTTTGCGGGCGTTAACTCTCTCGCACGGTTGATTGTGGCATAAAGCGGGCTAGCATGGCCCGAATGACGGCGCGGGGCCGTAGAGGATGAGAATGACCAAGCTTTCAGGCGGCGACAGCAAGAGCACCCTTTATTGCTCGTTCTGCGGCAAGTCGCAGCACGAGGTCCGCAAGCTGATTGCCGGGCCGACGGTGTTCATCTGCGACGAATGTGTCGAGCTGTGTAACGACATCATCCGCGAGGAATCGAAGTCGGCGCTGGTCAAGACCCGTGACGGCGTGCCGACGCCGCTCGAGATCTGCAATGTGCTCGACGATTATGTCATCGGGCAGGACCGCGCCAAGCGCGTCCTCTCGGTTGCCGTGCACAATCATTACAAGCGGCTCGCCCACGGCTCCAAGTCGGGCAATGAGGTCGAACTCGCCAAGTCGAACATCCTGCTGATCGGCCCGACCGGCTGCGGCAAGACCTTGCTCGCGCAGACCCTGGCGCGGATCCTCGATGTGCCGTTCACAATGGCCGACGCGACCACGCTGACCGAAGCCGGCTATGTCGGCGAGGATGTCGAGAACATCATCCTCAAATTGCTCCAGGCGTCGGACTATAACGTCGAGAAAGCGCAGCGCGGGATCGTCTACATCGACGAGATCGACAAGATCAGCCGCAAGTCGGACAATCCCTCGATCACCCGCGACGTGTCGGGCGAGGGCGTCCAGCAGGCTTTGCTCAAGCTGATGGAGGGCACGACCGCGAGCGTTCCCCCGCAGG
>JBDSTQ010000014.1:0-7096 GCA_039928195.1 Sphingomicrobium sp. | reverse complement strand
CCCCGGTTGCGCCGAGCTCGCGCATCGTCGCCTCGACCTCCACCGGCAGTCGCTGCGCCCGGCGGCGATCGTCATGATCCTCGGCGATTCGCGCCCTGATCATCTTGAAGCCCATCTCCATGCCGTTAAGCCGGCGGATCGAACGACAGGCCGACGCGCCCGTCCTTAACCCACCGAACCTGTGCCGGGACACTGCCGTGGTCAAGCAACTGCAACGCCAGACGTTCACCTATGTTCGGTTGATGCGCAAAAATTATCATCGCTCCCGAGGTCGACACGTTGACCAGACGGACGACGTGGCGGCGGCCGCGATACTCGAGCGCGGCGGTGCTCGACAGCGACGGTTGGCGCGCCTCGTCGCGCTCGTCGATTGTGCGACGCGCGCTGCGCGGAATCATCCCGCCTTCCAGAAAATAGCCTGACGTCACCCACTCGCCTTCCATCACCGGCCCGTGGGCGCAGGCTTAGCAAGCAGCGCTTAAGGATTGGTTTGCGATACGGCGCGGATACGAAGTCTCGCTACTGTGGCGGGACAGTCACTTCACGAAAGCCCGGCGCGCAGTGTATGCCAAAGTTGGCGGAACGCGGGGTTTCGTTTGAATCGAACGGGTTATTGATATGATTCCTGGCCGGTCCTTCTCGCTCTTCACGCTCGCCGCGGCGCTTGGCGCGAGTGCGCTCGCCCAACCCGCGCCGCGTGCCGCCGCACCCGTGCCGCAGGGCGCTGCCGGTGCAGCGGTGCCCGGGAACCCCGATCTCGCGCCGCCCGCGGCACAGCTTGTGCCGCTGCCGCCGCCGTTGCCACCCGCGATGTGGAACCCGATCAACGTTCAGGATCTGATCTATTACATTCAACAGGTCGGCAAGGACGGGCTCAACCCCGCCGATTACGACCCCGCCGGGCTCGCCATTGCTTTGCGCTCGCCCGACCCGCGGATTTACTCGCGCGAGGCGACCGACCGCTTCAACCGCCTGTCGTCCGACCTAGCGCTCGGCCATGTCAAAAAGGGCGCGCGGATCGCCTGGTTCGTGGTCGACAATGATCTCGACGCCGCAAAGCAGGACACGCTGCTGCGCAACGCGCTCGCCACGCGCCACATCGGCGATGCCTTGAATGGCTTGCTCCCGACGCACCCACAATATGCTGCGTTGAAGTCGGCGCTGGAAATGAATCCGGCAGCGGACAGCGCGCGGGCCGACCGCATCCGGCTCAACATGGACCGCTGGCGCTGGCTTCCGCGCGACCTCGGCGCAAAATATGTCATCGTCAATGTGCCAGGCTTCCACGCGACGCTGGTCGAAAACGGAGTCAACCGCTGGAAGCAGCGGGCGATCGCCGGCGCGACCAAGACCCCAACTCCGCAGCTGTCGGCGATGGCGGTCGGCGTGATGCTCAACCCGTCATGGGAAGTGCCCCCGAGCATCACGCACGAAGTCTCCGGAAAGCGCGGCTTCGTGCCGGTGATGAAGGACGGCAAGGTCCTCCGCTGGAGCCAGCCGCCGGGCCCGTCCAACGCGCTCGGCCAGGTCAAGTTCGTGATGTACAACCCGCACAACATCTATCTGCACGATACCAACGCCCGCAGCCGCTTCAGCAGCCGGATGCGCGCGCTGAGCCATGGCTGCATCCGCACCGAGAACATCATGAACCTCGCGACCGAGCTGCTCGGCGATGAAGGCGGGACGTGGACGCCGGACAAGATCCAGGCGCAGCTCGCGACGGGCAAAACGAAGCAGGCCAATTTCGTTAAGCCGCTGCCGGTGTACATCGTCTATTTCACGTCCGCGGCGCTTAATGACGGGCGGATCAACGATTATCAGGATCTCTACGGCCGCGACGCGAAGGCGATCGCCGCGCTCAATATGAAGGATGGCGGGGCGGGGTTGGTCAAGCCGAAGGTGACGGCGAAGCCGGCGGTGGTGGCTTCGCGATAGGGGTCGCGAGCTGGCTCAGGCCGGCGGTCGAGCCCGCGCGGATACGATCTCTGCGCGATGGATCCGGTCGACGCTGTCCATGATCGCGGACAGGTCCGTCAGCGGCTGAGGGCTGAGGCCGCCGCTGCCCCGGAACGGGTGCGCGACGCTGAGCAGAAACAGGAACATCAGGCCGATGGTGAGCGAGACGCCCGACATCATCAGCGTCGCGTAGCGCGAGCTCACGAACGCCGACGCATAAGCGATGGTGAAGATGGAACCGATAATCGCAACCACCCACAGCACCGCAGGCAGCTCCGCCTGGCTAGCCGAGAGCCGGTCCCGGCGTAGCTGGACCAGATTGTTGAGATGGGACAGCGCCTCGCCGAAGAGCGCGCTTTCGCGCTCGCTCGAGGGTTGCGCCGCAGCCACATGGTCGAACAGGGTGATCATTCGCGCTTCGGTCAGCGCGCTTCGCTTGCTCTCGCGCATCATTGCCCATTCGTCGCTGACAATGCTGCCGATATACGCGCGCAGATTATCGCGCGAGACATCCATCTCGGGGCCGTAGACGGTCAAACCCCGGTACAGCTGGGAGGCCGCTCCGGCCTCCTGCTCGACCGCGGTCTGGGCAGTCGCATAATTCTGCCATGCGAGAACCCCGGCAAATGCCAGCAGAATGCCGATGTAGCTCGACGCCACCTGCATGAGGTCGATCGCCAGGTCGGACTGCTGGGCGGTGGGATTGAGCCGAAAAAGCTTTCGGATGCCGACGCTGAGCCCGAGCCCGAGCGCCAGCGAAATCGCGAGCACGAGCGCGGTCAGCTGGAACAGCGGGAGGCTGAAAATCACATTTACGAGGGGAATGCCGGCAACTCCTGTGCACCCGACCGAAAATCGAGAGTAAGGAATGCAAAATGCGCGGGCAAGTGCGGGCTAAGCGATTGCGGGCTTGCGGCCGGTATGACTGCCGAAACGGCAGTCGGCGGGAGGTTACGGGAGAAAATCCCGTCACTCGTCGATCGGGTTCGCTCGCTGAAGGCTCGCGCCCCGTCGGCCGGGGCTGCGCATGTCTCGGTTGAGGCAAAGCGTCGGCTTCGCCGTCGTTCGCCTTAGCCTCGGTGCTACGCCAATTTATCCGCGTAGATCATGCGTCCGCCGGCGAGCTTTTTCATCACTTCGAACTGGCTCTTGCGCGAAAAAGCGAAGCAGCCTTCCGAGCGGCCGAGCTTGCCGTGCTGGGCGATCATCTCGGGCTCGGCGTACCACGCATTGTGGATGACGATGGCGCGCGGCTCGGCATTGTAATTGGTCCAGTCGAGCCCACGAACCTTCATCGAGAGGCCGTATTTGCCCTCATAATAATCGGCGGTGACATAGGTCCCGCTCGAGCTCGCATGGCTGCCGAAGTCGTTCGAGAATTTCTCGAGGAAACCCGAATGGTCGGGGTCGGAGCCACGGCCGTGGGCGACGAGATGGCTGGCGACATGCCCGCTCATCAGATCGACAACGTGGAAGCGCGCTTCGCCCGAGGGGCGCGAGAAATCGACGATCCCGATGCTGTCGCGGGCGACGATCCGGCGCGCGTCGAGCGCGGCCTTGGCGCGGGCGAGCAATAAAGGATCGACGACGGTGATCGCGGGGGCGGCCGGAGGCGGCGGCGGGCTCAACGGGTTGAGCGGATTGAGTCCTGGAGTGGCCGGCGTGAGCAGGCCGGGCAGCACCGCGGAACTGGCCGCAGTGGACAGTATCGCGCCCGCCGCGCCATAGGCGCCCAGCCGCAACATTTCCCTGCGATTCAATGTCATCCCCAACCCTCCGGTGTAGGCCATTGAGATAGCACCGAAATGCTTAATGGCCGATAACCAATCGACCCCCGTCCCGTCACCTGCCGCTTTAGTTCCACGGTTCGTCGCATGAGCCGCGAAAGTCAGCGGGTTGAAGCTGCGCCCAAGGGCTGCTAGGGGCCGCCTGCCGTCGGGGTTCGCCTCGGGCGGCCGTGATTCTATTGCCGGGCCGCCGGACGCCTAAATGGGCGGTGGTGGATGAGGCAATTCATAGATTTAGATTCGGGAGTGTGACGGGTTTCATGCAGATCATCGTTCGCGACAATAATGTCGAGCAGGCGCTGCGCGCGCTCAAGAAAAAGCTGCAGCGCGAGGGCGTCTATCGCGAGATGAAGCTGCGCCGGCACTATGAAAAGCCGTCGGAGAAGCGCGCCCGCGAGCGTGCCGCCGCGATTCGCCGCGCCCGCAAGCTCGAGCGCAAGCGCGCCGAGCGCGAAGGCACGGCGCGCTAAGCCTTTTCAGCCAAGTTTCAGCAGCATGTCCGTCGCAGAAGCCGCGCAGCGCCCCGCCAATCGCGGCCGGGCGCTCAAGCTGTGGCTTGCCTTTCTCCTGATCATCGGTGCCGGAATTGCGCTCGCCTGGTGGGGCGCGGGTGCGCTGCGTCCCGAGACCAGTGCCAGCGGGCTCCAGTTCCGCGCGGTCAAGGAAGGCACCGGCGAGCCGATCGCCGATACCGACGCCGCGCTGATGGATTATGTCGGGACGCTCGACGACGGCACCGTGTTCGACAATAGCGAAGCGCATGGCGGCGCGCAGCCGTTCACCGCGGCGCAGGTCTTTCCCGGCTTTGCCGAAGCAATGCGGCGGATGCGCGAAGGCGGCGAATATCGCTTCACTATGCCGCAACTCCTGGCATTCGGTGCGAGCCCGCCGCCGCCGGGCTTTCCCGCCGGCAGCGCTCTGACCTTCGACGTGCGCGTGCGCAAGGTAGTGCGCGGCGGCGCGGCGATGTTGCAACAGCAACAGCAGATGCAGCAACAGCAGGGCGCACCCCAGCCGCGTTAGTCTAATCTTCCGGCGCCGTGGTCCGTTCGCGCCCGCTCCAGTCGACCAGCACCACCTTGAGAGTCGCCAGGATCGGATCGGCGAACAGCACGCCCAAAATCCCGAACAAGGCACCCATCAGCAATTGCATCGCGAGCACGATCGCCGGTGCGAGGTCGACCGTCCGCCGCGCGATGTACGGCACGACCAGATAGCCATCGATATTCTGGACGAAGAAATAGACGAAGATCGCGTAGAGCCCCTGATTGGGACCGGCGCTGAACCCGACCGCGACCATCAGCACGCCCGAGGTGATCGCGCCGATGTTGGGGATGAAGGCGAGGACCCCGGTGACCAGCCCGAGCAGCGCCGCCATCGGCACCCCGCCGAGGCTCAGCATGAGCCAGGTGAACACGCCCTCGAAGACCATTCCGACGAGCCGTCCGAAGAGCAAGCGGCGGAGCGTGAAGCCGACGTGGCTGGCGATCCGGTAAAAGCCTTCGCGGTGGCGCAGCGGGAGCATCCACGCGAGGCCGCGGTCATAAATTCGCGGCTCGGCGGCGAGGAACATGCCGATCACGAGCATCGCGACGATGCTCGTTAAAGCGCCGATCGCGCTGCCGACTGCGCTGGTCAGGCGCCCGACCGAGCCGAGCAGTTCGGACCCCAAATTGCTCGCCTGGCCTTCGGGCAGCAGTCCGAGCGAGCCGACCAACGCCATCAGCCGGTGGAACTGCTCGGTCACCACCACGCGCAAGGTTTCGGCCTGCGCGCCGATCGAAGTTCCGGCAAAATAGAACAGCCAGCCGATGAAGCCGAAGCCGATGAGCAGGACGAGCAACAGCCGCCACCCGCGCGGAATCGGCAGATAGCGCCCGAGAAAGCGCGCGCCGCCGTCGAGCAATACCGCGAAAATCGCGCCGCCGACGATCAACAGCAGCGGCTGGGCAAGAACGATGACGCCGACGATGAACAGCGCCATGCCGAGCCACACCGCAGCCTTTTGAATTTCGCGGCGGACGTGGGGATCGCGGAACTCGGCGGGACCGGGCTGCTCGATGTGGCGTTCGGGCGTGCGTTCGGCGGGTCGGGCGGCGGCGCGCTGGGTCGGGCGCTGGGCGCCTGGCGTTGCCCGCCGCGCCATTAGCTGCGGCGGAGCGACTTGCCCGCGCGGCCGGGGCGAAGCGCGGAGAACCAGGTTAGCGGGTTCCACCACACGGTCGATCCGTCGAGCGAGAAAGTGGTGAATTCGGCGCGGCCGCCGATATTCTCGAACGGCACCGGGCCGCCAAGCCCGCCCTGAAAGGTTTCCACGCGGCTGTCGGCCGAATCGTCGCGATTGTCGCCCATCAGCCACAAATGGTCCGACGGAACCCGCAACGGGCCGAAATTATCGGTCCCCGAGGCGCCGAGCTCGACGGTGTTGTAGGTGCGGCCGCCGGGCAGCGTCTCCTTGACCACGGGCACGCGGCAAAAGGCTTGGCGATTGGGCCCCTGAACGCGGTAGCCGAACAGCGCGGGATCGCGTTCCGATCCGCACGGCGAATTGGCGTCGACCGGGATCAGCGCCGGCGCCTGGGGTTCGCGAACGACTTCCTGGCCATTGATGATCAGCCGTCCGTCGATCATCTGCAGCCGGTCGCCGGGCAGACCGATGACGCGCTTGATGTAGTCGGTGCGGGTACCGGGCGGCGTGACGATGACGATGTCGCCGCGCTTGGGCAGCTTGCCGAGCACGCGTCCGGCGCTGGGCGGAAAGACGTGGAAGCTCGGGCTGACCCACGACCAGCCGTAGGGATATTTGCTGACCACCAGCCGGTCGCCGGTGAGGAGGCCCGGCATCATCGATTCGGACGGGATGTAGAACGGTTTGGCGATGAAGCTGTGGAACGCGAGCACCGCGAGCAGCACCCACACCAGCCCGCGAATCTCGCGCCACAGCGGCGAGCCTTCGGTTTCGGTCGCGGCAGCTGGCGCGGCATCGCTGGCAGGCGGCGCGTCGTTTCCGGCTCGCGGCGCGGGGGGAACGGTGTCGCTCAGAATGATTGCTCCAGCTTGCGCGCGGTCAAGATCACGAATGCCTGCGCCCACGGATGATCGTCGGTCATGGTCAAATGAATATCGATGGCGTGGCCGTCCGGTGCAAGCGCGTCAAGCCGGGCTTTGGCGCCGCCGGTCAGCCGTAGCGTCGGCGCGCCCGACGGTGCGTTGACCACCCCGATGTCCTTCATGAACACGCCGCGCTTGAAGCCGGTGCCGACGGCCTTGGCGAACGCCTCCTTGGCGGCGAAGCGCTTGGCCAGCGTTCCTGCGGCGGTGAACGGGCGGCGCGCGGCCTTGGCGCGCTCGGT
>JBDSTQ010000013.1:0-5217 GCA_039928195.1 Sphingomicrobium sp. | reverse complement strand
TAACCACCTCGATCGGCACGATCTCAACCTGACGGATCAATTGCTCGCGCATGTTGAGGCGGCGGATGAAGTGCGTCGGCACGCCGATCGTCTGCAGCGCGACGAAGATATGCTCGGAAATGCGGTTGTTGAGGACGCCTTTGCCGCTGATCGTCCCGCGCTTCTGCGCGTTGAATGCGGTTGCATCGTCCTTGAAATATTGAATCAAAGTGCCCGGTTCGGGACCCTCGTAAAGGATCTTGGCCTTGCCTTCGTAGATCTGGCGGCGACGAGCCATGGGCTGCGGTGTACTCCGGTCGGCGGAAAGGAGCGGCGGCTATAGGATAGCCGCCGCCCTATCGCAATTAGACCTCGGGTGGAGAATTGGGCCGGTCGAGCAAGCGCGCCCGCGCCGGCAAGCGGCGATACGCCCAGACCAATAAAGCGCCGATCAGGAACCACGGCAACAAGGTTGCAAGCGCGACGATGAGGAAGCCGATCGCGGCGAGGAAATTGGTTTGGGCGCGGTCGAACGCCTCGGTCAGCGGACGCGATTCGTCGAACCCGGGGATTGCCTTGCCCGAACCATAAACGAACACCATCGGAGTTTTGGCGAGCGATTCCTCGTCGGCCGACTTCTGCTCGCCGAGCGCGCGAATTTGGCCGCGCAGTGATTCCGCTTGGGAGAGCAAGCGATCGCGCACGACGCTCGACAGCCCGGGTCGGGCGAGTTCGCGCGTGGTCCGGTCAAGCTCGTCCTGAAGCTCGGCGCGGCCACGATTGGCGCGCTCAATCGAGGCGCCGGCATCGACTCCGCTGATCTGCTGGTCGACCAGCATCCCCTTGGCGTCGACCACGAGCTTGCTTGCGTCCTTGCCGAACTGACGCGCGATCGCCGGGTCAAGCTTGAGCTCAAGGCTGGCGGAGACGTCGCGTTCATTGATCAGCGCGTAGCGCATGCCGGTGATGCGGCAGCGGGTCAGGCCGAGCTTTTCGCACATCGCGGCATGCGCTTCCTGGGCGGTCTGGATGCGGGCGTTAGGCAAGCGATAGGCATAGCGATAATTGAAGGCGACGCCGGGCGCGGCGCTGACCGCAATCTCGGGACCGCCGGCACGGTCCGCCGAGGCCTGCATCGAGACCGGAGGCGGTGGCGGTGCGACCGGCGCGGAAGCGTCGCTGGCGCGCGGCTCCTCGACGTCGAAAGATTTGAGATCACCTTGTTGGCCGCCCCGCTGTTGCGAGCAGGCCGCCAGAGCTAGGCTAACGATTACGATGTGATAGCGCATCATCCTCTCCTCTCGGAGAGAGGAGATACACTATCACATCGCTAGGGTAAAGCAGTTCAGCGGCCGGCTTGGGCTTCCTTGAGACCGGGGGTGAACTCGGCACCTTCGGGGATCTTGGCCGTCGAACCCTTGAGCGCATCGCCGATCGGTTCGGCGCGGCCGCCGAGGCACGAGCCGAGGACGTTCTCGGCCACCGCGTTGAAGGCGATGCTGTTGACCGGACGCGCGAAGCCGTGGCCTTCGTCGGGGAACAGGACGTAGGTCACGGGGATGCCCTTGGCCTTCATCGCCGCGACGATCTGGTCCGATTCGGCCTGATTGACGCGCGGGTCGTTGGCGCCCTGGCCGATCAGCAATGGCTTTTTGATCGCATCGACATAGGTCAACGGCGAAGCGGCCTTGAGCAACGCCTGACCGTCGGGCGTGGTCGGGTTGCCCATGCGCTGCCAGAATTGCTGTTTGAACGATTCCCAATAAGGCGGGATCGTCTTGAGCAACGTGAACAGGTTTGAGGGGCCGACGATATCCACTCCGCAGGCAAATTTGTCGGGGGTCATGGTGAGGCCCGCGAGGGTCGCATAGCCGCCATAGCTGCCGCCCATGATCGCCACCTTGTCGGGGCTGGTGACGCCCTTGGTCACCGCCCAGTCGACGCTGTCGACCAAATCGTCGTGCATCTTCTTGCCCCACTGCAGATTACCCGCGGTGATGAAGCTTTTGCCGAACCCGGTTGAGCCGCGATAATTGACCGACAACACTGCATAACCGCGGTTGGCGAGCCATTGGTGGTAACTGCTGTAACCATAATCGTCGCGCGCCCACGGGCCGCCGTGGACAAACAGCACCATCGGCACGGGCTGGTCGGCGATACCATCGCGGTTGGCGTCGGCGCCCGCCGGAAGCGTCAGGTAACTGGGCAGCGTAAGCCCGTCGCGCGACGGGATTTCGACCGGCCACATCGGCATTAGCGGAGCACCGACTAGTTGGGGGCGGCCGGTGTACATCTTGGTCAGGGAGCCGGCTTTGCGGTCGAACAAATAAACCGACGCGGGCTCGATCACCGGGTCGACACTGACCACCCATTTGTCGTCGGCATCGGTGCGCGCCTGGACCGTCGGGGTCGCGCCGAGCTTGGTCTTGAGCC
This sequence comes from Sphingomicrobium sp., assembly GCA_039928195.1. Taxonomy (GTDB): domain Bacteria; phylum Pseudomonadota; class Alphaproteobacteria; order Sphingomonadales; family Sphingomonadaceae; genus Sphingomicrobium. Next base: position 2,805 of record JBDSTQ010000013.1, on the reverse strand, counting down.
AGTCGAGCGTCGCGCCGATATCCTTGTCGAGCGGGCTCCACTCGGGCCTGAGATAGTCGGCGCGATAGGCTTCGGCGCGCAGGGTCGTCGGGTTTTGCAGGACAGTCCCCACGTCAGCCTTAGCCGATTCGCCGATCACTTCGGTGGCGCCGCTGGCGACGTCCTGCGCGATCAACGCCGCGGTGTTGCGCCCGCGGCTGTCGATCCAGTAAAGCGTCTTGCCGTCGGCGGTGAAGCCCGCCGGGCTGGTGGTCAGCGAATCCTCCAACGTAATCGTCGCGAACGGCTTGGCTTCGACCTTGCCGCCGGTCATGCGATAATATTCGCTGCCGCCGTCATCGCGCGACTTGATCGCCATGCGCAGCTTGAGATCGTCGTCGGCGAGATAGCCGGCATAGCCATTGTTGCGCTCGACCAGGGTCAGCTTGCCGGTCTTGAGGTTGAGGCTGTGGACGTCGTGCCACTTGGCGTCGCGATTGTTGAGTCCGACGAGGATGCGCTCTGGGTGCTTGCTCGAAATTCCGACGACTTCGGCGCGGGTCTTGGTGAACGGGGTCAGCGCGGTTTGCTTCCCGCTCGCGACGTCGACTCCGTAAAGCAGGAAGTTCTCGTCGCCGCCCTTGTCCTGAATGAACATCACTTGGGTTGAATCGGGCGACCAGAAATATTGGCGGACGGGGCGTTCTTTTTCGTTCGTCAGCGGCTTGGCGGCGTCGGGCGAACCAACCGGCGCGACCCACAGGTTGAGCACGCCATCGACCGGCGCGGTCCAGCTCAGCCACTGGCCGTCGGGCGAAATGCGGCCATTGGCCTTGACCGGATTGCCAAATAATTTGGCCCGCTCGATCAACGGCGGCGGTGCGGTGTCGGAAGTAAGCTGCGGCTGGGCCACGGCCACGGTCGAAGTGACAAGCGCAACGAACATCAAAGCACGCATAAATCCCCCTGACAAACTGTGTTAGTAGGGCATTACACATACTCTCGGCCAAGCGCGAGTCCCATTAGCGCAAAATTAAAGTGGCGGGAGCGCGGCGCGTGCAACCGCGCTCCCGCTGTCAGGTTAGCGGGCCTGTGGCGGCGGGGCGGTGCGTGCCCACGGCGCGCTCCATTCGAGGCGGTGAAGCGCGCGCAGACCCCCATCGATGGTCGTCGCCAGGCTGTGGGCGGCGTTGCCGAGGTCACGGTTGAGCGCGGCGCGGCCGTGCTGGTAGCCGCGGTCGAAATGCTGGTCGATCATGGCGAACATCCTTTCCTATGTTTATCCGCTCACAGCGCGAGCGGAAAGCCGTCGCAGCAATCGTCATTGGCGGCGCTCAGCGCGCGCTCGACTGCGGCGAGGCGATTGGCGCGGTCGAGCATCGTCCAGGCTCGGGCGGTTGTGCGCGACTTGCGCAGCCGCTCGGCGAGGTCGGCCGCGCCGTTTGGAATGAACGCACTTGTGCTGAGCCCATAAACCATGGCGCGAATTCCTTTCTGATGTTTAGCCGCCGGCGGAGGGAGGGGAGGGTTTCGCCGGCGGCTAGCGATCATCTAGGATTCGCGCGGTCGTTGCGCCAATCAAACGCTTGGCCGGATCAATAAGCTGGGCTTATCGGCCTGCGTCATTTGCGGAATCCCGCGCGAATGTCCGCGACGGCAACTGCCCAGGCGCGAGTCTCGGGCGCGATCAGTTCGACATGGCCGCTTCGCGATATCCAGCGGATCCTGACATCGTCGCCCGCCGCGCGCATTTTGCGCCGGTAATCGATCGCCAGCACATCGGGGATGATTTTGTCCTGGCGACCGTTGACCAGGCGCTGGCGGACACCGAGAGGAGCGAGGCGCGGGACCGAAGTTTCGGCCATGTGCCCGCCCGCCAGCTTGACCGACACCTCGGTCCCGCACCCGTTCTCGACGCGGCTCTCGAGTTCGAGGTCGGGCAGACCGCCGAGGCTGACGACTAACGCGATCGGCAGCGGACGCCGCGCGCGCAGCGCACTTCGCGCGGGCAGACGCGGCCGGCCGGCCAGCCACAGCGCGAGATGGCCACCAGCGGAGTGACCGACGGCGACCACGCGGCGCGTGTCGAGGCGATATTTGCGCGCATTTTCGCCCAGCGCATCGGCCGCCGCGGCGACATCCTTGAACGTTCCCGGAAAGCCGCCACCGGGGCGGTCGACGCCGCGATAGTCGATGTTCCACACAGCGATCCCGCGGTGCCGTAAATCCTCGGCGATCCAGTCCATGATGTGGCGGTCGGCAATGTCCGTTTGCCAGCAGCCGCCGTGGATCATCAGCACGACTGGATGAAGGCCACGGCCGCGCGGGATCCAGACGTCCACCACTTGCAGTGAATCGGACCCATATCTGACCGTCGCGGTGGGTGTCGGATGCTGGCGAGTGAGCAGGTCGGGCCAGGTCATCAGCGCGCCGGGGCGGGCGGGCGCGGCCGGTACTGACGGGGCCGCAAGCAAACCAAAGCCTGTCAGGCAGATGCTCAACGCAACTCTCATTACCCGACTCCCTATGGATCCGTTACACTGGCGCGAGCCCGCGCGGTCAAGCCGACATTGGCGCACACGCGCTGCCCGGCTTATCAAGGCACCATGCGCCGCCTGCCACCACTTGCCGCCTTGCGCGCGTTCGAAGCCGCCGCGCGGCTGGAGAATTTCACGGCTGCGGCGGCCGAGCTCGGCATGACCCAGGCGGCGGTGTCGTATCAGGTCAAAAGTCTCGAGGACCGGCTCGGGGCGCCATTGTTCGTGCGCGAGCGCGGGCGGGCGCGGCTGACGCCGCTCGGCGCGCGGCTGGTCCCGGCGCTGACCA
>JBDSTQ010000012.1:0-7281 GCA_039928195.1 Sphingomicrobium sp. | reverse complement strand
TCGTCGCGCGGCGCGGCTACCGGCCCGGCCGCAACTGGATCACGCGCAACTTTCCCGGCCAGGCGCATGACGAGAATAGCTGGGCGTCGCGGGTCGAAATCCCGCTGCGCTTCCTGCTTCCGCCGCGCAGCGCGGGGAAACCGGCGGGACGCTGAATGCTGGCTGGGGCGGCAGGATTCGAACCTGCGAATGCCGATACCAAAAACCGGTGCCTTACCACTTGGCGACGCCCCAGCAGACGTCCGCGGATGCGGGAGAAGCGGCGCTTATACCGGCGGTGGCGGACATGAAAAGGGTCACAGCCATGTTCCTGCTTGAACCGGCGCGGCTGTGTCCCGACCTAGGCTGAATGACCGAGCCGACAATCCGCGACTATCACGCGCACATCTATTTCGATCCCGAGCAGGTCGAGCAGGCGCGCGCGCTCGGCGCGGCCGCACAGCAGCGCTTTGGAGTCCCCGTCGGCCATTATCATTTGCGCCCGGTCGGTCCGCACCCGCGCGGCAGCTGTCAGCTGACCGTCCCGACCCAATTGTTCGGCGAAGTTGCCGGCTGGCTCGCGCTTAATCGCGGCGATCTGACGATCTTCGCCCACACCAGCACCGGCGACGACCGCGCCGATCACTCCCGCCATGTGATCTGGTTCGGACCGAGCGAGCCGCTCGACTTGACGATCTTCGGCTAAACCGTCGCCAACTCGGCATTGACCGGGCGTCCGCACACCAGATCGTCATAATCCTGCTCGAGCTGGCGGGTCAGTTCGCCGACTTCGAATCTCCACGGGCCGATCGATTGCACCGGCGTGACTTCGGCCGCGGTGCCGGTGAGGAAACATTGCTCGAACTGCTCGAGCTCCTCGGGCCAGATCGTGCGCTCGACCACTTCCACGCCGCGGCGCCGCGCAAGGTCGATCACCGTGCGCCGCGTAATCCCGTCGAGGAAGCAATCGGGGGTCGGCGTGTGCAATTTATCGTCGGCGACGAAAAAGATGTTGGCGCCGGTCGCCTCGGCCACCTGCCCGCGCCAGTCGAGCATCAGCGCGTCGTGAAAGCCGCGGGTTTCGGCATGTTGCTTCGACAAAGTGCAGATCATGTACAGGCCGGCGGCCTTGCTTTCGGTCGGCGCAGTGTAGGGCGCGGGGCGACGCCACGGCGCGATGTCGAGCTTGATCCCGTTGCGCGCGATCTCAGGGTCGAAATATTTGCCCCAGTGCCAGCAGGCGATTGCCAGATGCGGCTTGGTATTGCCCGGTGCGACCCCCATCGATTCGGACCCGCGCCACGCGACCGGGCGCATATAGGCGTCGCGCATCCCGCTCGCCGCGAGCACCGCCAGGCACGCCGCGTCGATTTCTGCGACGCTCCACGGCAGCTCGAAGCCAAGCAATGCGGCGCTGCGCCGCAGCCGCTCGCTGTGCTCGGTCAGCTTGAAGATCGTGCCATTGTACGCGCGCTGCCCTTCGAACACCGATGATGCATAATGCAGCGCGTGGGTGAGCACGTGGACGCGCGCATCGCGCCAATTGACCAGCTCGCCATCGAACCAGATGAAGCCGTCGCGGTCGTCGTAAGTGCCCGAAAGTTCTTTCATGGCAAGGCGGTTAGGACAGCTGCGCGGCTCCGGCAAGCGAGCTGCTTTTGGCTTCTTCCGCAAGCTCGGCTCCGCGCCGTGCTGCCGCGGCGATCGCTACGCCGATGAGCGCGTCGAGCACGCCGTCGCGGTCGAGCACGGCGAGGCCCGCCTCGGTCGTGCCATTGGGGCTGGCGACGCGGCGCGCGAGCTCGCTCATGTCCCATTTGGTCGCGGCTGCCAGCCAGCCGGTGCCGAGCACGGTTTCGAGCGCGACAATGTTCGCCATCTCGGGGCTAAGCCCACGTTCCTCGCCCGCTGCCGTCAGCGCGGCGATGAAGCGCGCGACATAGGCCGGACCGGCGCCGGCAACCGAGCCGACCGCGGCGAGCTTGGCGTCCTCACTCACCCACGGCGCGAAGCCCAAAGGCTGGAACAGCTCGGCGACGCTCTGGCGTAGCGCGTCATCGCCGTCGGGCGTGAACAAGGCGATCACGCCGCGGCGGATCGCGACCGGCAGATTGGGCATTGCGCGGACGATGGCCGCGACCCCGGGAAAGCGCTGGCGCAGGCTGACGGCCTCGACCCCGGCGAGCAGCGAGACGAGGATTGTCCGCGCGCTGAGCATCGGGCGCACCGCCGCCGCCACCTCGTCGAGCTTCTGCGGCTTCATCGCCAGGATGACGATTTTCGGCGCCGGCCCGGCGTCGGCCGGTGCGATCACCGTGCGCACGCCATCGACCGCGGTGCCGCTCGGCCGAATCACGGTCAGCCCCGACAGATCGAAGCCCGCCGCGCGCCAGCCCTCGACCACCGCCCCGCCCATATGGCCGCACCCGACCATCCAGGTCGGGTTGGGCAGGCGCGGAGAATTGCTCATGCTTCCCCGTGCGTGTCGATCAGCGCCGCGCTGATCGCTTCGGTCGGCGATTTGCCGCCCCACAGGACGAATTGGAACACCGGATAGAATCGCTCGCACTCCTCGACCGCGGCCTCGATGATCGCTTCGGCCTGATCGAGCGACAGGCCATCATCCTCGCGCGCGTCGAGGATGGTCGAATGGCGGAACACCACCAGCCCCGAGCCTGACCACATCTCGAAATGCCCAAGCCACAATTGCTCGTTGATCAGGCTCAGCGATTCATGGATCGCCGAGCGCTTTTCGAGCGCCACCTTGATGTCGGGAAAGGCAAGGAACTGGAGCACCTGATCCTCGGGCCGCCACACCGCGCGCAATTCATATTGCGCCCAGCTGCCCGTCGCCGAGGCGATGATCTCGCCCTCGCCGCTGCGCTCGCACGCCCAGCCGCGCGCCTCGAAATATTGTTCGAGCACCTCGATCGGCGCGCCGTCGTCGCGCTCGTCAATCGTTTCCTCGTCGCTCAGCGGCTTAGGCTCCGGCATCGGGCTTCGGCCTCGGCGCTTTTTTCGGGGCAGCGGTCGCGCCGGCCTTGGCCTCGAGCGCGACAATGCGGCTCTTCAGCGCCTCATTCTCGTCGCGCGCGGCGGCGGCCATCGCTTTGACCGCCTCGAACTCGTCGCGCCCGACGAAATCGGCCCCGGCGACCCACTCGCGCATCTTTTCGCGCGCCGAGCCTTCGGCCTCGCGGCCCATGCCCGCCATGGTCCCGGCGAAGCCGTTCACCATCTTCACAAAGTCGTCGAACATGCGGTTCTCGGACTGCATATCTTCATCTCCTGTCAGCCGAACAGCGACGTTCCCGCGCCCGGATTGAGCTTGTCGATCGCGGAATTGAGCGTTGCCGCGAAGATCAGCCACGCCAGATAGGGAATGAGGAGCAATCCCGCCACCCTGCGGATGCGCCAGAACCCGCGCGCGGCGAGCGCGGCGAGGACCGCCATGAGCATGATCATATATTTGGCGAGGGTGATGTCGTGCGCCGCGAAGAACAAAGGCGACCAGGCGAAATTGAGCGCGAGCTGGACCAAAAACAGGATGAGGGCGGTGCGCCGCAATGGCGACGGCGGCTCGGCGAGGATCATCGCCAGCGCCACTCCAAGCATCGCATAGAGGATCGGCCAGACCAGCCCGAACGCCCAGCCGGGCGGCATGAAGAACGGCTTCGCCAACGCGTCGAACCAGGAATTGCCGTAGCCCGACTGCGACAGCCACCCACTCGCCGATCCCGCCAGCAGGATCGCGGGGACCGTGATCAGCGCGATCTTGCCCCAGGTCCGCGTCGCTTTCGCAATTTCAGCCATTTTTCTCTGCTCCAAGCAAAAATTCGACATTGCCTTCGGGCCCGGTGATCGGGCTTGCGACCAGTCCCAACACGGTCCAGCTCTGTCCTTCAACCCAGACCTTCGCCGCGGCGCAGACGCGGTCGTGGACCGCGGCGTCGCGCACCACACCCCCTTTGCCGACTTCGGCCCGCCCAGCCTCGAACTGCGGCTTGACCAGCACGATCAGCCGCGCGCCCGACCGCGCCAGCGTCAGCGGCGCTTCGAGCACTTTCGCAAGCCCGATGAAGCTCGCGTCGCAGACGATGATATCGATCGGTTCGGGGACGATGTCGCGGGTCAGATGCCGCGCATTGGTCTGTTCATGGACGATCACGCGCGAATCCTGGCGCAGCTTCCACGCCAGCTGATTGGTGCCGACGTCGACCGCATAGACCTTGGCCGCCCCGCGCGTGAGCAGCACGTCGGTGAACCCGCCGGTCGAACTGCCCACGTCAAGCGCGACCGCGCCCGTAACGTCGAAGCCAAAGTGCGTCAGCGCATGATCAAGCTTGATCCCCCCGCGCGACACCCACGGATGGTCCTTCCCCCTCACCTCGAGCGCCGCATCCTCGGCCAGCAAATCGCCCGCCTTGGCCAGCTTGCGCTCCCCCGAAAACACCGCCCCCGCCATGATCAGCGCCTGCGCGCGAGTGCGGCTGTCGGCGAGCCCACGGGAAACCAGCATCTGGTCGGCGCGGGTTTTAGCGCTCAACCGCCGTCCCCACGGCGCTCACCCAGAGCTTGTCGAAGGGCGGTCCCACGTGCTGTAGAATCGGAAACGGTCTTGGACCGCGACAAACCCGGGAGCGCCGCGAAGTCGCCGCGCAGCAGTGCCTCCTTCTTCACCCGAGACCAGCCGTGGATTTGCTTTTCCAGCTCCCACGCCTGCTCACGTGTCGGGCAATCGGTCGCCCACAGCAGTTTCAGCGGCCGCCGCTTGGCGGTGTATCGGGCCCCCATCCCGTCGCCATGCTGAGCCATGCGCTGGTCGAGATCGTCGGTATGGCCGGTGTAATAGGTCCCATCGGAGCATCTGAGAATGTAGACGTAAAACGGCATGATGCGATGATGGTGCGCGTGCGCCGGCCCTTCGACAAGCTCAGGGTGAGCGCAATGGGAAAAATCGACTCAAGGGAATCGAAGGCGGAACCGCAAGCGCTCACCCTGAGCTTGTCGAAGGGTGCTCGCGTGAAAAACCTTAAGCCCGGACTTCCTCCACCCCGACACTGTTCCGGCGCAGCGCCTTGAGCACCGTCTCGACGATGTGCGGGGCATTCAGCCGCGCGTCGTCATATTGCTTGTCGGGCTTGTCATGCTCCTGGAAGCGGTCGGGCAGGCGCATCGTGCGGAGCTTCAGCCCGCCGTCGATCAGCCCTTCGTCGCTGGCGAGCGTCAGCACATGCGCGCCAAGCCCGCCGATCGACGCGTCCTCGATCGTCACCGCGACTTCATGGCTGGTCAGCAGCTTGCGGATCAGCGCCTCGTCGAGCGGCTTGGCGAAGCGGAGGTCGGCGATGGTCGTCGACAGACCCTTGGCCTCGAGCTCGTCGGCGGCTTTTTCGGCTTCGGCGAGCCGCGTCCCGAGCGACAGGATCGCGACCACCTTGCCCTCGCGCACGATGCGGCCCTTGCCGATCTCGAGCTGCTGCGGCTGCGCCGGAATCGCCAGCCCGCGCCCCTCGCCGCGCGGATAGCGCACCGCGATCGGCCCACTGTCGTGCAGCGCCATGGTGTGGACCATGTGCGTCAGTTCGACCTCGTCGGCCGCCGCCATCACCGTGAAATTGGGCAAAGTGCAGAGGTAAGCGAGGTCGAAACTGCCGGCGTGGGTCGCGCCGTCGGCGCCGACCAGCCCGGCGCGGTCCATTGCGAAGCGCACCGGCAGATTCTGGATTGCGACATCATGCACGACCTGGTCGTAAGCGCGCTGGAGGAAGGTCGAATAAATCGCGCAAAACGGGCGATAGCCGTGCGCCGCGAGCCCCGCGGCAAACGTCACCGCATGCTGCTCGGCGATCCCGACATCGAACGTCCGCTCGGGAAATTGCTCGGCGACCTTGTCGAGCCCGGTGCCCGACGGCATCGCCGCAGTGATCGCCACGATCTTGTCGTCGCGCGCCATTTCCGCAGCCAGTGCCTTGGCGAAGACCGCGGTATAGCTCGGCGGCCCCCCGCCCGGTCCCTTGTCCTGCTTGCCCGAGACGACGTCGAACTTGACCACGCCATGATATTTGTCGGCGGATTCCTCGGCCGGGCCGTAACCCTTGCCCTTCTTGGTCACGACATGGACGAGCATCGGCCCGATATCGGCATCGCGGACATTTTCGAGCACTTCGACCAAGGCGCGCACATCGTGCCCATCGACCGGGCCGACATAATAAAAGCCAAGCTCGTCGAACAGGGTGCCGCCGGTAAGCAGGCCGCGGGCATATTCCTCGACGCGCCGGGCCGTGCGGTGAAGCGGCTCGGGCATCGCGCGGGCGAGCTTCTGCGCGAGCTTGCGCGGTACGAGATATTTGTCCGAGCTGACCAGCCGCGCGAGCGCATTGCGCAAGCTTCCCACCGGCGGCGCGATCGACATGTCATTGTCGTTCAAAATGACGATCAGCCGGTTGCCCGCGGCTTCGGCATTGTTCATCGCCTCATAGGCCATGCCGGCGGAGAGCGCGCCGTCGCCGATCACCGCGATCGCGCGGCCGGGCTCGCCCGACAGCTTTTTGGCTATGGCGAACCCGAGCGAGGCGGAGATCGAGGTCGAGCTGTGCGCGGCGCCGAACGGGTCATATTCGCTCTCGACGCGGCGGGTGAAGCCCGAAAGGCCCCCGCCCTGGCGAACCGTGCGAATGCGCTCGCGGCGCCCGGTGAGGATCTTGTGCGGATAGGCCTGGTGGCCAACGTCCCACACCAATGTGTCGCGCGGCGTGTCGAACACATGATGGATCGCGACGGTCAGCTCGACCACGCCGAGCCCGGCGCCGAGGTGGCCGCCAGTCACCGAAACCGCGGAAATGACTTCCTGGCGCAGCTCGTCGGCGAGCTGCTCGAGCTGGTCCTTGCCCAACGCGCGCAGATCAGCGGGGAAGTTGACACTATCGAGCAGCGGCGTCGCCGGGCGGTCGGACATGGGTTCGCCTTAACCTCGTCCCCGCATTACGGCTAGCCTGACCTTCACTCCTCCTCGCACTCACCGCAGGTGCCGCGCACCTCGATCACCGGGCGCGGGGCGGTGAAGCCCGCAGTCTTGGCGGCGTCGCGCACCCCACCCGAGAGCGCATCGTCGTCGATGTGCACCGTCTGCCCGCAGTTGTCGCAGATCAGGAAGATGCAGTCGTGGAGGCAATCGGGATGCGCGTTGGCGACATAGGCGTTGGCGCTCTCGACCCGCCGCGCGAGGTTCGATCCGACGAACAAATCGAGGATCCGATAGACGCTGTTTGCCGCGACGCGCCGATCCTGCGCCTTGGATAC
>JBDSTQ010000011.1:0-4891 GCA_039928195.1 Sphingomicrobium sp. | reverse complement strand
CCAGAACTGCCAATAATCATACGCGCTGAGCTGCGCCGCATCGAGCCACACCGCGCCACTCGCGGTCTTGCCCATCTTGCCGCCATCGGCGGTGGTGACCAGCGGGGTGGTCACCCCGTACAGTTCGGCGCCGTCGATCCGCCGCCCGAGCTCGATTCCGTTAACGATATTGCCCCATTGATCGGAGCCGCCCATCTGCACGCGGCACTCGGCGCGGCGGCCGAGCTCGAGGAAGTCGTAGGCCTGGAGGATCATGTAGTTGAATTCGAGGAAAGTCAGCGGCTGCTCGCGCTCGAGGCGCAGTTTGACGCTGTCGAAAGTGAGCATGCGGTTGATCGTGAAATGCTTGCCGACCTCACGCAGGAAGGGGATGTAGGCGAGCGCGTCGAGCCATTCGGAATTGTCGACCATGATCGCGTCGGACGGGCCGTCGCCGAAGGTCAGGAAGCGTTCGAACACCTTGCGGATGCTCGCGATGTTGGCGGCAATGTCGGCGTCGGTGAGCAATTTGCGGCTTTCGTCCTTGCCCGACGGATCGCCGACCTTGGTCGTTCCCCCGCCCATCAGCACGATCGGCCGGTGCCCGGTCTGCTGGAGCCGGCGCAGCATCATGATCTGGACGAGGCTGCCGACGTGCAGCGACGGCGCGGTGGCGTCGAAGCCGATGTAGGCGGCGACGACTTCTTTCTGCGCCAGCGCGTCGAGCGCCGCCGCATCGGTCAGCTGGTGGACGTAGCCGCGGCCGTCGAGCAGCTGGAGGAGGGAGGAGCGGTAGGAGGTCATGTCCCCGCTTACCCAACTCGTCACCCCCGCGAAAGCGGGTGTCCTGCTGTCTTCCCAAGAAGCGGGATTCCCGCTTTCGCGGGAATGACGATAGTTGGGGCGCAATGGCTTTCGAACTGATCCCGCATCCGACGAGCCGCACCGCTCTTGAGAGGGTTCAGGTGCTGATATGGCGCGACCGAGCGACCTTCGATCTCGATGTGCGATTATTCGGTAGTCCCCTGCGGGTCAGGTTGCCCAGTACGGATCGTCCGCAGCGAACCGATGGATTGTGGCAAACCACATGCTTCGAAGCGTTCATCCGCCCGCGCGGAAACGAGACGTATTTCGAATTGAATCTCTCGCCCTCGGGCGATTGGGCAGCATATCGCTTCGACGACTATCGCGCCGGCATGCGGGATGCGAAAATTGCCTGTAGCCCCGATCCCGACGTGTGGATGAAGGATGGCATCCGCATGCAGGAGGCCACTTTCGATTTCGCTGAAGAGCATGAATTGGACAGTGCGATCGTGTGGGACATTGGCTTGTCCGCCGTGATCGAGGAGCAGGACGGCGCCAAATCATACTGGGCGCTGGCGCATGGTCCCGGACCGCCGGATTTCCACAACCGCGCTTGCTTCGCGCATTGCCTCCCGCCATTCGCCCCCGAATGACCCGCTTCGGAATCGACCGCTTGCTCGCCGACCCCGCGCTCCGCGCTCCGCTCGAGGGCAAGCGCGTCGCGCTCCTCGCGCATCCCGCGTCAGTTACCGCCGATCTCACCCACAGCCTCGACGCGCTGATCGCTGCCGGCGTCAACCTCACCGCCGCGTTCGGGCCGCAGCATGGGATCAAGGGCGACAAGCAGGACAATATGGTCGAGACCGTGGACGAGACCGATCCGCGCTACGGCATTCCGCTGTTCAGCCTCTACGGCGAGGTCCGCCGCCCGTCGGGCCAGGCGATGGGGACGTTCGACACCATCCTGATCGACCTGCAGGACGTCGGCTGCCGCATCTACACCTTCATCACCACCTTGCTGTACGTGCTCGAAGCGGCGGCCGAACATGGCAAAAGCGTGTGGGTGCTCGACCGGCCCAATCCCGCCGGGCGCCCGGTCGAAGGGCTGACGCTGCAGCCCGGCTGGGAGAGTTTCGTTGGCGCGGGGCCGATCCCGATGCGTCACGGGCTGACGTTGGGCGAACTCGGTCACTGGTTTATCGACCACTTCAAGCTCACCGTCGATTATCGCGTGATCGCGTTGGAGGGCTGGGCGCCCGATGCCGCGCCAGGCTTCGGCTGGCCGTCCGAGCGGCTGTGGATCAACCCCAGCCCCAACGCCGCCAACCTCAACATGGCGCGATGTTATGCCGGCACGGTGATGCTCGAGGGCGCGACATTGAGCGAGGGCAGGGGGACGACGCGCCCGCTCGAGCTGTTCGGCGCCCCCGACATCGATGCGCGCGCGGTGATGGCGGAGATGGAGCGGCTGGCCCCACACTGGCTGACCGGCTGCACACTGCGCGAAACGCATTTCGAGCCGACTTTTCACAAGCATGTCGGGCAGCTTTGCAACGGCGTTTTCATCCACGCCGAAGGCCGCTTCTACGATCACTCCGCGTTCAAGCCGTGGCGGCTTCAGGCGCTGGCGTTCAAAGCCGTCCGCCGGCTCTATCCAGACTATGATCTGTGGCGCGATTTCCCTTACGAATATGCATTCGGCAAGCTGCCGATCGACGTCATCAACGGCGGCCCGGACTTGCGCGAATGGGTCGACGGCGGGGGCGAGCCTGGCGACCTCGACGCTCTCGCCATCCGCGACGAGGCGGCCTGGGTCGAACAACGCCAGGCCTTCCTGCTCTACTGACCCGCATAGTTAACGAAAGAGTAGCACCTTCGCGCTTATCCCGTCGCCACGCACAGTGGGGATTGGGGCGGCATGGCGACGCAGGGCATTGAGGAAGTGACCGAGAATGCGATCCGCGCGGTGGCGCGCGATTGCGGTTCGCTATCGATGGAGTGCAGTGACGTTGCCGGCTACGTCGAGGGCGTCGCGACGCGCATCGGCGACCATCTCAAAATGCTCGACGGGCTCGAAGACGTGACTACGCGGCTGCTCGCCGACCAGTCTCGCGTTTCCGATTCGACCGACGAAGCGCGGCTTCTGGCCGAGCAGGCCAAGTCCAAGCTTGATGCCGGGCGCGCGGCGATTGAAGGCACTATCGAGGGCTTCAAGGGGCTCACCGACCTGGTCGTCCAATTGGGCGAGCGCATGGCCGGGTTCGCCTCAGCGATGCACCAGGTGCAATTGGTGTCCTCGACGATTGAAACCATCGCGCGCAAGACCAACATGCTCGCGCTCAACGCGACGATCGAGGCGGCGCGCGCGGGCGATGCCGGGCGCAGCTTCGCGGTCGTCGCCGCCGAAGTCAAAAAACTCGCTCACGACACTCGCGCCGCGACCAGCCAGATCGCCTCGACAATCGGCGAACTGACCCGCGAGGCAGGGGCCGTTACAACCGAAATCAAAACCGGCGTCGAGCGCAGCCGCGCCGCCCAGTCGGGCTTCAGTACGATCAGCGACACCGTGCGCGAAGTCAGCGAGATCGTCGGCATGGTCGATCGCCAGACCGAAGGCATCGCGCATTCGACGGGCATGATTCAGACCAGCGTCGACCGGGTCAAAGCCGGGCTGACTGAATTCGCCGGTGACGCGCGCGCCAATGGCAGCGAGCTGCAGACCGCGCACAAGCGCCTCGCACATCTCGAGATGCTATCGAACACGATGCTCGATACGCTTGCCAATTCGGGCGCCGAAATCGACGACACGCCGTTGATCCTGAAGGCGCAGGAAGCGGCGCGGACGATCATGGCCGAGGTCGAGCGCGCGATCGACGAAGGCGAGATCAGCGTCGAGGACGTCTTCGACCGCGACTACAAGGTCGTTGAGGGCAGCAATCCGGTGCAATATACGGTGCGCTTCAACGCCGCGGCAGACAAATATGTGCAGCCGATTCTCGATCGCGCCGAAGTCTCCGACAGCCGCGTAATCGGCTCGGCGATCGGCGACATGAACGGCTATTTGCCGACGCATCTCACGAAGCGCAGTCAGCCGCAGGGCAATGATCCGGTGTGGAACGACGAGCACTGCCGCAACAAGCGCATCCTGATCGACGATCAGACGCGAATGGCGCTGGCGAGTGATCGTCCGGCGACGCTTGCGACCTACCGGATGGAGCTTGGGGACAAATATATTCCAGTCAAGAATGTTTACGTGCCGCTGGTCTTCAAAGGCCGCCGTTGGGGCAATTTCGAACTCGCCTACCGCGACGATTGAAGCGCGGGTGAAACGATAGTTGCGAGGGCATAAACCTCGTCTTTACGCCCTTGGGTTAGACACCCGGAGGTAAGCGAGGGCCCGGGATGATGGGCAAGGTAGGGGATTGCATGGCGACGAACCGCTCGATCGAGGCAGAGCCGGCATCCTCGGCGGAGCTCCAGCTCGCGCGGGTCGCCCGCGACGGCTCCGCGCGCCATCCATATCTTACTGCGCTTGTCGAATGCACCGGTCCGCACGCGGGCCGCGATCTCGCCGATGCCGTTCATTTGCTGTGCGCGCTGCATGGCCGCTATCCCGGCCTGATCGAGCTGGCGCTTGAGCGTTGCCCAAAGGGGCAGGGCGGCGACTGGCTGGCCGGCGCTGCCGAATCCTTCGAGCGTGAGCGCCTGTATGTTGTCCGGCTGACCTCCGCGGTTGGCCCCACGCCAAGCACGCCGGGTGCAGCCGAAACCGAATCCTGCCTGCTGTCCGCGCGCCATGCGCTAGAAACGCTGGCGACATCGGAACGGACTGGCTGTGCGCTTGGTGCCGCGACCGCGCTCATCGGCGATTGGTGGCCAATCCGCCGCTTGCTTGATCGCGCCGCGACGCGGGCCGGAATCGAGGCGCCCGCGCCATCGCTGCCCGACGAACGCTCGATCATCGCGGTGGTCGGCGGCTTGTCCGACCAGCCGTCAGCGGTACGGGCTCTGGCCTTTGGCGGCGAGCAATTGCTGCTTCAGCACCGCGCCCTGTTCGATCTGCTTGAGGCGCGGGCCAGCGCCCGCGGCGATTATTAAGCCGCGAGCT
>JBDSTQ010000010.1:0-13779 GCA_039928195.1 Sphingomicrobium sp. | reverse complement strand
TCAAGGAAGCGCAAAATACCGCCGCGATCCTCACCACTTTCAACGACGTCGACATGACCGCGGTGATCGAGGCGCGCGCCCGCTACAAGGATCTGTTCGAGAAAAAGCATGGCATCCGCCTCGGGTTCATGGGCTTTTTCGTGAAGGCGTGCGCGCTCGCCACGCGTGACGTCCCCGCGGTCAACGCCAGCATCGACGGCGAGGAGATCGTCTACCACGACTATTTCGACGTCTCGATCGCGGTCTCCGCGCCCAAGGGGCTGGTCGTCCCTGTCGTCCGCAACGCGCAGGCGATGAGCTTCGCCGAGATCGAAAAAGCGATCGCCGCGTTCGGCAAAAAGGCCAAGGACGGCCAGCTTACAGCCGAGGACATGGCCGGCGGCACTTTCACCATTTCCAACGGCGGCGTGTTCGGCAGCTTGCTCTCGACCCCGATCATCAACCCGCCACAATCCGCGGTACTCGGCATGCACCGCATCGAGGAGCGTCCGGTGGTCAAGGACGGCCAGATCGTCGCGCGCCCAATGATGTATCTCGCGCTGTCCTACGATCACCGCCTGGTCGACGGGCGCGAAGCGGTCACCTTCCTCGTCCGCGTCAAGGAAGCGATCGAAGACCCCACCCGCCTGCTGATCGATCTTTGAGGGGGACAATTTATGCGCCGCCTGACATTTATCGCCACTGCCGCTTTGCTCTGCGCCGCGTGCGGGGAGCAGAAACAGGCGGCCGACAACGGCTTCATGATCAATTTCAAGAAAGAGTTCGGCCAGTCGTGCGAGGCCGCCGCCAGCCGCCGCGCCGGGGCCGAAATCGCGCGCAAATACTGCGGCTGCGCGCTCGACAAATTGGTCGCCAAATATCGCCCGACCGAGCTCGCCGGCCTGACTCCCGACAAGGTGCAACCGATCATGACGCAATGCGCCAAGGATGTCGGCGTCGAGTAACCGCGGCAATTCGGCCCGTCGCAGCGCGGGTAGAAGGAACCAACGCCTGCTCGCGCGTTGAGCGGACATGACCAAAGCCCCCGAGCCCCGCAAGGGCATGCCTTCGTCCCAAATCGACGAAGCCGAGTTCCACAAGCGCTTTCGTTCGACCTTCGCCGATCCCGCGTTCGGCGCGATCAGCGATGAACTCGACCGCGTCGCCGATATTGCGTGGGACGGTTACAACCAGTCGCGCAAGTCGCCGGTCACGCGCAAGGCGGGCAAGGGCTTTGCCAATCCCGATTATGACATGGCGGTCGACTGGATCGCGGCCAAGGCGGCGATCGATGCCGCGCGCAAGGAATATGACGACAAGTCCGAGCCGCCGTGCATCCTGATTGTCAATTGCTCGTCGCGTAGCGAGAATACCTGCCCCGGCGAGATGTCCAAAAGCTGGCGGCTGCTCGAATTGGCGAGCGAGATTTGCGGCCAGGACGGCACCCTCGTCCAAACTCTCGACCTGTCGCGGCTGGCGAGCGAATATGGCCGCCACATCCACCCGTGCAAGGCGTGCTTCTCGACCGCCGCGGCGCTCTGCCACTGGCCATGCAGTTGCTATCCCAATTACGCGCTCGGCCAGACCCAGGACTGGATGAACGAGATCTATCCGCTGTGGGTGCGAGCCCACGGGATCATGATCATCACCCCGGTCAATTGGTATTCGCCGACCTCACCGCTCAAGCTGATGATGGACCGTCTGGTGTGCGCCGACGGCGGCAATCCCGATCCGACCAGCACCGACGGCAAGGACGCCAAGAAAGCCAAGCAGCTCGAACTCGACGGCTGGCCGTATCCGCGCCATCTCGCCGGGCGGGTGTTTTCGGTCATCGTCCACGGCGATGTCGAGGGCGCGGAGAATGTCCGCCGCAGCCTCTCCGACTGGCTCCGCTTCATGCAGTTGAAGCCCGCCGGCCCGAGCGCCGAGCTCGACCGCTATATCGGCTACTGGAAGCCCTACGCGACCAGCCACGACGAGCTCGATGCCGATCACGACATTCAGGAGGAAGTGCGCAACGCCGCGCGGACCCTGCTTCGCGCGGTGCAGGAGAAACGCGCGGGCAAATTGATCGACGCCGGCGAAGGGCTCGAGGCCGTGCGGCAGAAGTAAGCGGGCTGGATTCGCGCGGGTCGCCCGCTTATGTCGCGGCCCATCGCGTCATTCCCGCGGAAGCGGGAATCCTGCTCCTTGACACGCACTACCGGCAAGCGGGATCCCCGCTTTCGCGGGGATGACGAAAGAAAACCATGGCTGATTACGACTTCGACGTGCTGATCATCGGTTCCGGGCCGGGCGGCTATGTCGCCGCGATCCGCGCCGCGCAATTGGGCCTCAAGACCGCTTGCGCCGAAAGCCGCGAGACGCTTGGCGGGACCTGCCTCAATGTCGGCTGCATCCCGTCCAAGGCGCTGCTCCATGCCTCCGAATTGTTCGAGGAAGCGGCGCACGGGACGATGGCCAGATGGGGCATCAAGGCGCAAGGCGTGACGCTGGACCTGCCGACCATGCACGCCGGCCGCCTCGACTCGGTCAAGGGACTGACTCAGGGCATCGAATTCCTGTTCAAGAAGAATAAGGTCGAATGGCTCAAAGGCCAGGCGAGCTTCACTGGCGCCGACAGCGTCACCATCGGCGAGCGTACCGTCCGCGCCAAGAATATCGTCATCGCCACCGGCTCCTCGGTGACGCCTTTGCCTGGCGTCGAGGTCGACCAGAAGTGCATCGTCGATTCGACCGGCGCGCTCGAATTGCCCGAAGTGCCAACGCACCTCGTGGTCATCGGCGGCGGAGTCATCGGGCTTGAGCTTGGCAG
This sequence comes from Sphingomicrobium sp., assembly GCA_039928195.1. Lineage (GTDB taxonomy): Bacteria > Pseudomonadota > Alphaproteobacteria > Sphingomonadales > Sphingomonadaceae > Sphingomicrobium. The sequence goes on along the minus strand of JBDSTQ010000010.1, from coordinate 10,985 downwards.
CGTCTGGCGGCGCCTCGGCGCGCAAGTCACCGTGGTCGAATATCTCGACCAGATTCTGCCTGGCTTCGACGACGACGTGCGCAAGGAAGCCAATAAGATCTTCAAGAAGCAGGGCTTCGAGCTCAAGCTCGGGACCAAGGTGACCTCCGCCAAGCTCGAAGGCGAGGGGGTCTCGCTGACGGTCGAACCCGCCAAAGGTGGCACCGCCGAAACCATCGCCGCGAGTCACGTGCTCGTCTCGATTGGCCGCCGTCCCAACACCGACGGTCTCGGCCTCGACCAGGCCGGCCTCAAGCTCAACCCACGCGGCCAGATCGAGGTCGACCACAGCTTTAAGACATCGGTCCCTGGCATCTGGGCGATCGGCGACGTCACCCCCGGCCCGATGCTCGCGCACAAGGCCGAGGACGAGGGCATTGCGGTCGCCGAGAATATCGCCGGGCAGACCGGGATCGTGAACCACGATCTGATCCCCAGCGTGGTCTACACCATGCCCGAAATCGCCGGCGTCGGCCTCACCGAGGCGCAGGCGCGCGAGCATGGCGAAGTCAAGGTCGGCAAATTCCCGATGCTCGCCAACAGCCGCGCCAAGACCAACCGCGAGCCCGACGGATTTGTGAAGGTCATCGCCGACGCCAAGACCGACCGTGTCTTGGGCGTGTGGATCATCGCCTCGGTCGGCGGCTCGATGATCGCCCAGGCGGTCCAGGCAATGGAGTTCGGCGCGACCTCGGAGGATATCGCCTACACCTGCCACGCCCACCCGACCCACGCCGAGGCGTTGAAGGAAGCGGCGATGGCGGTCACCGGCAAGCCCATCCACATCTGATGGGCGCGGTGCGATCGCGCCTCCGGCGCTGGCATGTGTGGCTCGGGTGGATCGTTGGCATTCCGATCCTGCTGTGGGTGGTTTCGGGGCTGATCATGATCGCGCGCCCGATCGAGGTCGTGCGCGGCACCGATCTGATGCGCGAACCGGCGCCGATGCGGCTCGCCGTCGCGCCGGTGCCCCCGCGCATCGCCGGGTTGGCAATCAAGCAGCTCCAGCTCGAGCCGCGCGCCGCGGGGCCGCGCTGGGTGGTCACCATGGCCGATGGCAGCACACGCCAAGCCGACCCGGCGAGCGGCGCGTTGCTCCCCGCTCTGTCCGCCGCCGAAGCTGAGCGCGAAGTCGCGCATTCGTATCGCGGCCAGGCGAAAGTCGCCGCGGTGACCCGGACCGACGCCAGGGACCCGCCGCTGGAGCTCCGCCGCGACATCGCGACGTGGCGTGTGGCGATGGACGACGACACCCATTTCTACGTCGATGCCGCGAATGGCGCGATCGTCGCCCGGCGCACCGGCTGGTGGCGCTTCTACGATTTCATGTGGGGGCTCCACATCATGGACCTAACGACCCGCGAGGACGCGCATAACCCGCTACTGATCGGCTTCGGCCTCGCCGCTTTGGTGATGGCGATAATTGCGCTGGTCCAGCTGCCGCTCACCATTCGCCGCCGGAGGCGCCGCAATGCAGCTTGATTTAGTTGAACGTTCAACTAAGTCATTCTTATGGTCAAAGACACGCGGCAGAGAATCATCATGGCGGCGCTTGAGCTCTTCTGGCTGAAGGGCTTCGGCTCGACCTCGATTGCCGACATCCTCAGCCGCAGCCAGGTGAATAGCGGCAGTCTTTATCATTTCTTTCCGGGCAAGCAGGATTTGCTGATCGCGGTGCTTGAGACGTATCGCGACGGGATCGGCTCGATGCTGCTCGCGCCCGCCTGGGCCGGGGTCGACGATCCGGTCGAGCGGGTCTTCGCGCTGCTGGCCAGCTACCGTCGCGCGCTGCTCGATACCGACTGCGAATATGGCTGCCCGATCGGCAGCCTGGCGCTTGAGCTGCACGAGGCTGATCCAGCGGTGCGCGCGCTACTCGCCGCCAATTTCACCGCTTGGGTCGATGCCGTGGAAAACTGCCTGCGCGACGCCCGGGATCGTTTTCCGCGAAGCACAAATTTGCGCGCTGTGGCCGAATTCGCCCTGAGCGTCATGGAAGGCGGCGTGATGCAGGCGCGCACCTATCGTGACGTCGCTTTCTTCGATCGCGCGGTGGACCAGCTCCGCGCGCATGTCGACGCACTGACGACCAAGGAAGCAGCCCACTAACCGCAAACTATGAGGGGGAAATATGCCGGAAGTGAATTGGATTGCGGTCGCGCTATGCGCCGTCAGCTCGCTGGCGCTCGGCGGCCTGTGGTACTCGCCTTTGCTGTTCGCCAAATCGTGGCAGACTGCCGCTGGCCTGTCAGACGAGCAGGCCAAAAGCGGCAATCCGGCGCTGATCTTCGGCGGCGCGTTCCTGCTCAGCCTGATTGCCGCCGCGGTGTTCGCGATGTTTCTTGGCACTTCGATGGGGGTGCAAGCTTCCGCTTTGGCAGGCTTTTCCGCGGGTCTGTGCTGGGTCGCCGCCTCGTTCGGAATTAACTATCTGTTCGAGCGCCGGCCATTGACGCTGTGGCTGATCAATGGCGGCTATCACACCGTCCAATTCACCCTGTTCGGCTTGATCCTCGGCTTGATGCACTGATGGCGGGAACGATGCTCACGCTCGGTCTCGCGCTCGCCGCGGCCGCACCGCCGCCGGCGCTGGCGCAGCCGTCGCTGGCGCCGCTGGCATCCTTCGTCGGGCATTGTTGGGCAGGCGAGGCGCCGGGCAACGGCGGGCTCGACACCCATTGCTTTGAGCCGGTGTTCGGCGGCCAGCACGTCCGCGACCGCCACGTCGTCCGCGCTGGCGGCGCCGACGTCTATTGGGGAGAATCCCTCTACAGCGCCGAAGGCGGGAAGCTCGGCTTTACCTACTGGAATTCGCTCGGCGGTCTCGGCCGTGGGACGGCAGTGGCCGACGGCGACGTGCTGCGTTTCACGGGCAGCGTCCACGCCACTCCGCAGGCACACGAGGAGAGGTACTCCACGGTCTGGCGCAAGGTCGATGGGGGCTATGAGGTGCGCGACGGAGACGCCGGCGCCGTGCGGCTATTCCGGCGGACCGACTGACGCGAACGGCCGCGGCTCGCGCGCGCTTGATCCGCGCGACGCGAGGTCGCGCTGCCAGCGGCCGACGTCGATCCATTGACTGTGTTTGAAACCGACTCCGCGCTCGATTCCGGACAGCGCGAAGCCCAGTGTCTCGTGGAGTGCGACACTCGCGTCGTTGGGCAGCGAGATGCCGGCGATCGCGGTGACGAAGCCCTGCCGCTCGAGCAGCGCGAGATGCGTTTCGAGCAGCGCCCGCCCAAGCCCTTGTCCGTGCATCGCCTGCGCGACATAGACCCCGGTCTCGACGCTCCAGCGATAGCCCGCCCTCGGTCGCATCGGCGAAGTCGAAGCGTAACCGGCAATTGCGCCGTCCTCCTCGACCACTAGCCACGGGTGAAGTGGCCCGCTCAGCCGCCGCGCCATTTCCACGGCGTCGGGCGCCTGCTCCTCAAGGCTGATCCAGCTATCCTCGACGTACGGCCGATAGATTGCGGCAATCGCCGCGGCGTCGTCCGCCACGGCGAGGCGGATCAGGCGAGCCATACCCGGATGAGTTCGATCAGGCTGAGGTCGCTCTTGACCAGCTTTGTCGGCGGCAGCGCCGACCCACACTCCATGCACCGGACCTGGACCGTCGGGCCCGTCAGGATGCTCCGCGCATCGGCGAGCGCCGCGGCCAATTGCGCCTGCGGCCGCCCCGCGAGCAAGGCGAACGCGTCGGTCGGCAGCGCTTCCTCGCTCTCGCGCGAAGCGAACGATTCGATCAGCTCGTCGCGATAGCTGCGCGGTGCGTCGAGGTAGCGCACGCTACGGTCCTTGCCGAGCTTGGCCAGCGCCGCCGCCTTGGCGATCGCGTCATCGACTCCGCCGAAGCCGTCGATCAGTCCGATCTGACGCGCGGTTCCGCCGTCCCACACCTGACCTTGCGCGATCGCATCGACCTGTTGCGGGGTCTTGTGGCGCGACTGGGCGACGATGCCGAGGAAGCGGCGATAGATCGACTCGACCCCCGTCTGGATCATCTGATTGGCTTCGGGCGACGGGCCTTTGAACACGTCGGGCTCGCCCGACAGCGGCGTGGTCTTGACCCCGTCGGCGCCGACCCCGATCTTTTGCAGCATGTTCTGGAAGCTCGGGATGACGCCGAACACGCCGATCGATCCGGTGATCGTCGACGGCTCGGCATAGATGAAGTCGGCCGGGGTCGCGACCCAATAGCCGCCCGACGCCGCGACATTGCCCATCGACACGACGATCGGGATTCCATTGGCCTTCGCCGCGACCAGCGCTTGGCGGATGCGTTCGGACGCCGTGACCGACCCGCCCGGGCTGTCGATGCGCACGACCAGCGCCTGGATATCGTCGCGCACGCCGCGCTCGATCGCTTTGGCGATGGTGTCGCCGCCCGCGGTCCCCGCCGCGGCTTTGCCGTCGACGATCATCCCGGCGATGGTGACCACGCCGATCTTGCCGTCGGGCGAGCGGTCGACCTTGTCGCCGATGTAGGCGGCGAGCGGGATTTTGCTGAACGCGCCGTCTTTGGTCCGGCCCTTGCCACCGAGCGCGACCAGCCGCGCCTCGAACTGGCGCCGCTCGCCCAGCTTGTCGACCAGACCGGCATTCAATGCCGCTTTGGCCATGTCGCCCCCGGCGGCGGCAACCGCGCCGTTCATGTCCTTGAGGAACAGGTCGGTATTGGCCTTGGGCCGCGCGGTGCGGACCGCGGTGCGCCAGCCGTCGAGCTCGGCATTGTCGAGCGCCTGATAATTGCGCTTCGCTTCGGGCGACATGTCGTTGCGGATGAACGGCTCGACCGCGCTTTTATAGGTGCCGACGCGATAGACGTTGGCGGTCACCCCAAGCTTGTCGAGCAGGCCCTTGAAATAGAGGTTCGATCCGCCCGGCCCGGTGACCACCACCGCGCCTAGCGGGTTGAGCCAGATTTCCGACGCGGCCGAGGCGAGCTGATAGCCGTCGTCGTCATAACCGGTGGCGTAAGCGACCACCGGCTTGCCCGCCGCGCGCACGCGGCGCAGCGCGTCGGCAAGGTCGCCGATCGCCACTTGGCCGCCGCCGCTGAAACTGTCGAGGTCGAGCGCGATGGCCTTGACCCGGCTGTCGTCCTTGGCTGCGTCGACCGCCGCGACCAGATCGCGCAGGCGATATTGCCGGGCGCTCGATCCGCCCGCGACATCGCTCCACGCGAGCGCCGCCGGCTGCTCGACCAGTCCGCCCTTGAGGTCCAATGCGAGCACGCCGTCGCGGACCGGCTCGGGCCGCGCTGACAGCGCCGCATAGATCGCTCCGAAAAACAGCAGCATGAACAACAGGACCAGCGCGTCCTTGATGCCGACCAGCAATTTCCACACCGCACGCACAAATTTCATTTTCGAAGGACCTCGATAATTGTTGGCGGTGCGCTAGCGGAGGACGGCGCGGCGAGCCAAACCTTTTCGACGTGCGGGCAGACGGCTAGGCGGCACGGCATGGCGAGCGCTGCGAAGAATCATCCCGGCCACGGGCGCGGCCACGGGCAAGGCGCGTGGAGCGCCGAGCTGCGCGCGACGCTGACGCTCGCCTGGCCGCTGATCCTGTCAAACCTGACAATGGCGCTGATTCAGGCGACCGATGTCGTACTGATGGGCTGGCTCGGCACGCGCCAGCTCGCCGCCGCGGCGCTCGGGCTCAATCTGACCTTCGCCTTGCTGCTGCTCGGAATCGGCGTGGTCGCGGCATCCTCGCCGATGATCGCCAGTGCATTGGGGCAGCGCCACAACAATGTCCGCGACGTCCGCCGCTCGTTCCGCCAGTCGTGCTGGGTCGCGGTGGTCATCGCGCTGCTCAGCTGGGTGCTGCTGTGGAACGCCGCGCCGATCATCCGCTCGCTCGGGCAGGAGCCCGCGCTCGCGCGCGACGCGCAGACCTTCCTGCGCGGCTATATGTGGAGCATCCTCCCGTTCCTGTTGTTCCAGGCGATGCGCAACGTCGTCGCCGCGCTTGAACGGCCGGGCTGGATCCTGGCCGTCAGCGCGGTCGGGATTTTGGTCAATGCATTGCTCGGCTGGGCGCTGATCTTCGGCCATTTCGGACTCCCCGCGTTGGGAATTTTCGGCGGCGGACTCGCCAGCAGCATCGTCTGGATGGGCCTCGCGCTTGGGCTCGGCATCGTCCTCGTGCGCGACCGCCAGTTTGCCCGCTTTCACCTGTTCGGACGCTGGTGGCGCCTCGATGGCCCGCGCTTCCGCCACATCTGGCGGCTGGGGCTGCCGATCGGGCTGACGATGGCGTTCGAGGGCGCGGTGTTCGCCGCCGCCGCTTATCTGATGGGGCTGATCGACGCCGAATCGATCGCCGCGCACGCCATCGCGCTGCAGATCGCGGCGCTCACTTTCATGGTTCCGTTGGGGCTCGGCCAGGCGGCGACGGTACGCGTCGGGCGCGCGCTTGGCGCCGGCGACCGCGCCGCCATCACCCGCGCCGGCTGGACCGCGTGGGTCATCGGGGTCGGCTTCATGGCGGCGATGGCATTGGTCATGTGGGCAGTCCCGCGCGAGCTCGTCGGGCTGTTCCTTGCGAGCGGTGCGGCCAACGCCCGCGTGACCGATCTCGCGGTCTCGTTCCTGCTCGTCGCCGCGCTGTTCCAGATCGTCGACGGCGCGCAGGTCGTCGGCGCGGGCATGCTCCGCGGCCTCCACGACACCCGCGTCCCGATGCTGTTCGCACTGGTCGGCTATTGGGTGGTCGGGATCGGGGTCGGCGTGTGGCTGGCGTTCGGACGCGGCTGGCAAGGCGTCGGCATCTGGGCGGGGCTGGCGAGCGGGTTGGCGCTCGTCGCCGCTTTGATGCTTGCGCGCTGGACGATGCGGGACCGGCTGGGGCTGGTGCGCAACGCGAGGCATTGATTGAGCCCGCCAGCCGCTTCCGGAATAAATCCTTGAAGAGAAAAGTCGGGCTGAAACTATACCGCCACGCTTAAGCGGAACGTCCGCAATGGGTGGAAAGCGGACATACCGCCTCCGGTCGTGACGGCTTGGCGGCCACTGGCTGGGCAGCTTCAGTCTTGACGACCGCTGGTGCATCCGTGCCGCGCGCTGCGGCGTAACTGCGACCGAAGCCAGCGAGGAGCTTGATGCGATGTCCTTTCATAGTGGAGCTGAGTGGTCCGATGGCGTCCCCGACAACACGCCATTTTTGCGGCGCAGGGTGCGTGAGGAGGCGGACGCAGCGGCGAGCGCTCATTCGCTCGCGGCAACGCTGATCCATGTGGCGTTGGCAACCGCTTATGCCGAACGGTGTTGCGACGCCGGCGACCGGGCGTGGATTGCGGCCAATCGGCTTTGGTAAGTTGACGTCAACACCGTCGTTTATCTCGGGCAGCGCGGATTATTTGCGCCAGCCCGCATCCGGCCCTCATCATTCTCCGTATCTCAACCGGTTTTAACGGAGGACATGATGATTTCGAATATTTCCAAAGCAGCAATTGTCACGGCCGCGCTCGGGCTGGGCGCTTGCATGACCACGCCGATGGCGGCCGATGACTCGAGCGCAATTTCGTACGTCGGCGGCGCCGCGATGTATCCGGCCAAGAACATCGTCGAGAACGCCGTCAACTCGCCCGAGCACACCACCCTGGTCGCGGCGGTTAAAGCGGCCGGCCTCGTCGATACTCTGTCCGGAGCCGGCCCGTTCACGGTGTTTGCGCCAACCAACGCCGCCTTTGCCAAATTGCCGGCGGGAACCGTCGACACGCTTCTCCGTCCGGAGAATAAAGCGATGCTGACCTCGGTGCTGACCTATCACGTGGTCCCCGGACGGATGACCGCAGCCGACCTGATGAGCGCGATCCAGGCCGGCGGCGGTCAGGCCAGCCTGGTCACCGTCCAGGGCGCCACTTTGACTGCTCGGATGGAGGGCAACGGGATCGTCTTGATTGACGCCAAGGGCGGGCGTTCCAACGTCACCCAGGCCAATGTCATGCAATCCAACGGCGTGATCCACGTAACCGACGCGGTTTCGCTGCCCGGCTGATTTTTCTCCCAGCTAGCGGCGCGGTCTGGCGGTCTCCGTTGTTCGGAGGCCGCCATTCGTGTTTAGCCCTGGCGGCAGAGTGCTTGCAGTGGGACACCGTTTTAGGGTGATATTGTCCACGGCGTTGCTGCGCCGGAGATGGCAAAGTTGGTGGGTCGGTTTAGTCGCTACGATTTGGGGAGCGCTGACTGGCAAACTAACGTTCTATGCCATCGATCACCTGATTTTCTTCGGCCTCTCCGACTGCAACCAAGTTTCACTTGCCGACATGGGTGTCATCTACGGTGTCCCCACTGCCATAGCATGGTGGCTCCTTCGTCGCCGTGATTTCGCACGGCAATAGTCCGCAGTGAGTGGCAAGCGGACGCCGGTTAGTTCGATCCGTCGATTGTGCAGCGAAAATACCGCGATGATGTCCGCTCCGGTTCGAGCGTCATTTCGTTTCCTTTTGGAGAGAGGCGCAGTGTCTCAGTGGCATTCGAGCGACGACCTTCAGCGGAATATTCTGCGGCGTAGTGAGCAACACGATCCGACTGGCGAATGATGTGGGTCAAACGACCGGAGAACTCGTCGAAATAATTCAACGTCGTAGCGCCAATATGCAGCGCTAACCTGGCGGGGTCGCGGTCGCATGGTCCCGGTGAGTTATACCAATTTCCACGAAACTTAGTTGGAAACGACAGCGATTTCTCCGAACCAGTTCCTACGGGCCAAGCTGGCAATGGGAATGGCGAGAAGCACGTTGCAGCCAACGCCGTTACAACAAGCGTTGCGTAACTAAATGGCTTCTTGAGTATGTGGACAGCGACAAGAGCAGGCAATCTCATCGACGGACTTTTTCACATCGACCTAACGTCCGCAATGGGTCGAAAGCGCACGTCAGCGTGACTCGAGGTGCAATCGAACAACAAGGCGCCTTCGGCGGAGACTTTCTTGCCCCGGCGCTTGACGCGCATCGGCCGCACAACCATATCGCCCTCATCGCTGGCACTCCTTCAAGGAGAGTGCCAACGCGACCGTTCAACTTATCAGCACCAAGAGGGCTATTTTATGGGTTTCAGGCCGCTTCATGATCGAGTTCTCGTCCGCCGCGTCGAGGCCGAGGAAAAATCCGCGGGCGGGATCATCATTCCCGACACTGCGAAGGAAAAGCCGCAGGAAGGCGAAGTCGTCTCGGTCGGCACCGGCGCGCGCAACGACGCCGGCGACATTCATCCGCTCGAGGTCAAGGCCGGGGACAAGATTCTGTTCGGCAAATGGTCGGGCACCGAGGTCAAGCTCGACGGCGAAGACCTGATCATCATGAAGGAAAGCGACATTCTGGGCATTGTTGGCTGACGTCAACGGGCTCGGGCTCATCGCCTGACCAATTCCCTCGCGCGCGTGCGTGAGGTGTCAACTTCGTCAACTTAAACTCAAGAAAGGGTAGCCACATGGCAGCCAAGGACGTGAAATTCAGCCGCGACGCACGCGAGCGCATTCTGCGCGGCGTCGATATCCTCGCCGATGCAGTCAAGGTGACCTTGGGCCCCAAGGGCCGCAACGTCGTCATCGACAAAAGCTATGGCGCACCGCGCATCACCAAGGACGGCGTCACCGTCGCCAAGGAAATCGAACTCAAGGACAAGTTCGAGAATATGGGCGCGCAGATGCTTCGTGAAGTCGCCTCGAAAACCAACGACATCGCCGGCGACGGCACCACCACCGCGACCGTGCTCGCCCAGGCGATCGTTCGCGAAGGCATGAAGTCGGTCGCCGCCGGAATGAACCCGATGGACCTCAAGCGCGGCATCGATCTCGCCGTGACCCGGGTCGTCGAGGACTTGAAGGCGCGCTCGAAGCCCGTCGCCGGGTCGAACGAAATCGCCCAGGTCGGCAGCATTGCCGCCAATGGCGACACCATTGTTGGCGAGAAGATTGCCGAAGCGATGGACAAGGTCGGCAAGGAAGGCGTGATCACCGTCGAGGAAGCCAAGGGGCTCGAGTTCGAGCTCGACGTCGTCGAAGGCATGCAGTTCGACCGCGGCTATCTGTCGCCCTACTTCATCACCAATCCGGAAAAGATGTCGGTCGAACTCGCCGATCCGTTCATCCTCATCCATGAAAAGAAGCTCAGCAACCTCCAGGCGATGCTGCCGATCCTCGAATCGGTCGTTCAGTCGGGTCGTCCGCTGCTGATCATCGCCGAGGATATCGAGGGCGAGGCTCTGGCCACGCTCGTCGTCAACAAGCTGCGCGGCGGGCTCAAGGTCGCTGCGGTCAAGGCGCCCGGCTTCGGCGATCGCCGCAAGGCGATGCTCGAAGATATCGCGATCCTCACCGGCGGCGAGATGATTTCCGAGGACCTCGGGATCAAGCTTGAGAATGTCACCACCGAGATGCTCGGCACCGCCAAGCGCGTGACCATCGACAAGGACAATACGACGCTGGTCGACGGCGCCGGAACCTCCGAGACGATCAAGGCGCGCACCGAAGCGATCCGTCAGCAGATCGAGAACACCACCAGCGACTATGACAAGGAGAAGCTCCAGGAGCGTCTGGCCAAGCTCGCCGGCGGCGTTGCGGTGATCAAGGTCGGCGGTTCGACCGAGGTCGAGGTCAAGGAGCGCAAGGACCGCGTCGACGACGCGCTTCACGCGACCCGCGCCGCGGTCGAGGAAGGCATCGTCCCCGGCGGCGGCAGCGCTCTCCTCTATGCGACCAAGGCGCTCGAGGGGATGAAGGGCGTCAACGACGACCAGACCCGCGGCATCGATATCGTTCGCAAAGCGCTCTACGCGCCGGTTCGCCAGATCGCGCAAAATGCCGGTCATGACGGCGCGGTGATCTCGGGCAAATTGCTCGAGGGCAACGATCCGACGCAGGGCTTCAACGCCCAGACCGAGGTCTACGAAAACCTCGTCGCGGCCGGCGTGATCGATCCGACCAAGGTCGTT
>JBDSTQ010000009.1:0-15763 GCA_039928195.1 Sphingomicrobium sp. | reverse complement strand
CGCCGCGTGGACGGCCTCCTCGACAAGCGCCGCGCCGATCCCGTTCCGCCACAACGCCGGCTCGACGAACAGGCCGTCGAGTTCGCCCCCGGCCAGCGCCGCAAAGCCGGCGATGCGGCCGTCGAAGTCCGCCACCAGCACGTCACCGCCGGCGATCTGCTCGGCCGGAAGTTCGATCGCGTCAGGATGCGCCTCGAGCATCGCGCGATATTCGGGCATCGCCAGCGACGCGCGCCGCTGCAGATCCTCGAGCTCGTCGCGTTCATAGGCTTGCGCGAGGCGGATGGTGATCGGTTCAGCGAGCTTTGACATAGCTTCCCGGTGCCTCCTCGATGGCCTTGCGCTTGCCCTGTCCCGGAACCCGCGCGCCCGCGGCCGTGACCGTCGTTGGGTCGATCTTTTTGAGCCATGCGACCCAGTCGGGCCACCAGCTGCCGTGATGCTCGGTCGCGCCATCGACGAATGCCTGCAACGACGCACTGGTCCCGTCATTGACCCAATATTGATATTTGCCCGCTGCCGGCGGGTTGACCACGCCCGCGATATGGCCCGACCCGGCGAGCACGAAGCGCTTGTCCCCGGCGAAATGGTTCATGATCTTCCACACGCTTTCGGGCGGCGCGATATGGTCTTCGCGCCCGGCCTGAATGTAGCTTGGCGTGGTCACTGTGGTGAGGTCGATCGGCACGCCCGCGACGCTGATCCCGCCCTTCTGCGCCAGCATGTTGCCCTTGTAGAGCGTGTCGAGATAATTCTTGTGCCAAGCGGCGGGCAAATTGGTCGTGTCGCTGTTCCAGTGGAGCAGGTCGAACGGCGCCGGCTCGTCCCCCAGCAAATAATTATTGACGACGTAATTCCAGATCAGGTCGCGCCCGCGCAGCAGGTTGAACGTCGCCGCCATATAGCGCCCGTCGAGAAACCCTTTTTCAGCGGTCAATTGCTGGAGCAGCCCCATGCTCTCGTCGCCGAGAAACAGCTTCAAATCCCCGGCTTCGCTGAAATCGACCTGGGCGGTGAAGAAGGTTGCCGACTTGACCTTGTCGGCCTCGCCCTTCGCCTCGAGATACGCGAGCGTCGCCGCCAGCGTCGTCCCCGCGACGCAGTATCCGACCGCGTGGACGCTCTTTACGTCGAGCAGGTCGCGGATGGTGTCGATCGCGTCGCGCTGCCCGCCGAGCACATAATCGTCGAGCTCGACGTCGGCGATACTCGAGTCGGCCGATTTCCAGCTGACCATGAACAGCGAAATGCCCTGATCGACGCACCATTTGACGAAGCTTTTTTCAGGGCTGAGATCGAGGATGTAGAAGCGGTTGATCCATGGCGGAAACACCACCACCGGCGTCGTCAAAACCTTGTCGGTGGTCGGCGTGTACTGGATCAATTGATAAAGCGGCGTCTGGTGGACGACCTTGCCCGGGGTCGTCGCGAGATTGCGCCCGACCTCGAACGCGCCCTTTTTGGTCTGCGTCAGCTGCCCCGCCGACACGTCCTTGAGCATATTGGCGAGGCCCTTGAGCAAATTCTCGCCGCGTGTGTCGAGCGTCCGCTTGAGCACTTGCGGATTGGTCAGCGCGAAGTTCGACGGGCTCATCGCATCGACGAAGCTGCGCGTCGCGAAGCGCAATTTGTGCCGCGCCTCGGGGTCGAGCCCCTCAACCTCCTCGACCGATCCGAGCAATTGGTCCGACAGCCGCAAATAGGTCTGGCGGATGGTGTCGAAGATCGGATTGTCGCGCCATTCGGGGGCGGCGAAACGGCGGTCTTTGACCTCTTTCAGTGCCGCGCCCGGAACCGCTCCGCCAAGCATCTTGCCCCACGTCTCGAGCCCCTTCGACCAGGCCTGCGCGCCCGCGGTCATCAGCGCCATCGGGTCGGTCGCGGCGCCGCCCGCCTCGCCGAAATTCATCGCCGCTGGCGACCAAGCCGGAAACGGCGACGCCGCCTGATCCTGGCCCAGGCCGGCCGCCCACGATTCCATCATCATCTGCTGCGCGCGGCCCATCACCAGCGTCCAATGCTGCCAGTCCTCGAGCGTCGGCATGGTGGCGGCGGGTTGCGTGTCGTCGGTCATGGGGGTGCACCTAAGCCTTTTACCCGATCAACCCAACTCCGTTCGTGTCGAGCGAAGTCGAGACATGCCGTTCCGAGCTAGGCGAAGGGTCCCTCGACTTCGCTCGGGACGAACGGATAGAAAGTCGCATGACCCCCGCCCTCCCCGACGCGCTCGCCTTGCTCGATTATTTCGGGATCGCGGTGTTCGCGATTTCCGGCGCTTTGCTCGCCGCGGAGAAGCGCCAGACGCTGGTCACCTTTATCTTTTTCGCGGTCGTCACCGGGGTCGGCGGCGGCACCTTGCGCGACCTGCTCATCGGCGCCCCGGTATTCTGGGTCCACAACAACGCGACCTTGCTGATCTGCATCGCCGCCGGAGTAATCGTGTGGGCGCTGAGCCACCGTCGCTTCGCCGGCCGCGCCTTGCTGTGGTTCGACGCCGCCGGGCTCGCCGCTTACTCGACCTACGGCGCGGCCAAGGCGCTGAGCCATGGCGTCGCGCCGGTCCCCGCGTTCGGGATGGGCGTGCTCACTGCCTGCGCCGGGGGTATTCTTCGCGACCTCCTTGCCGGCGAGCCTTCGGTGCTGATGCGGCCCGAGCTTTACGTCACCGCCGCCGCGCTCGCCGCCGGCCTGTTCGTCGCGCTCGCGCTTTTGGGCGTCAGCCTGCCCGTCGCCACCCTGATCGCCGCGCTCGCCGGCTTTGCCCTGCGCGGCATGGCGATCGCGCGCGGCTGGTCATTGCCCGCCTACCGCGCCTAAGCTTGGCCATGCGCTGGCCGATCCTCCTTGCTTTTGCCGTGTCGGCCTGCGCCAGCTTCTCGCCGCAGCCGCCGCCCGACACGCAAGTCGGCGTCGCCTTTGATCGTACCACCGAGATCGCCAGCTTCGCCGACGGCCTCGCCGATCCGCAAACGCGTCGCGCGGTCACTCCCGACGACCCGGTGCGCGTCGCTTCGATCAGCAAATTGGTCACCGCGATCGGAGTCATGCAACTGGTCGAAGCGGGCAAGCTCGACCTCGACGCCGACGTCGCCGCGATGCTCGGCTTCCGCTTGCGCAATCCCGCGTTCCCCGACCGCCCGATCACGCTTCGCCAATTGCTCTCGCACACGTCGTCGGTGCGCGACCATGACGACCAATATGCGATCCCGCTCGGAGCGACGGTGGAGGCGGCAATGGCCGATCCGCGCGCGTGGGATTTGAAGCACGGTCCGGGCGATAAGTACTTCACCTACGGCAATATGAATTTCCCGATCGTCGCCTCGCTGATCGAGCGCGCCAGCGGCGCGCGGTTCGACATATTCATGCGCCGCGCAGTGCTTGCACCGCTGCAGCTCGACGCCTGCTTCAACTGGCCGACCTGCAGCGACGCCGCGGTCGCCCGAGCGGTCGAACTCGACGGTCCCGACGGCACGCCGAACAAGGATGACCTTCACGGCGTCCGCCCGACCTGTCCGGTGTTCGTGCGCGACGGCGAACAATGCGATCTCGCGCGCTGGCGCCTTGGCGACAATGGCGGGCTGTTCGCGCCTCAGGGCGGCTTGCGCATTTCCGCGCGGGGCCTCGCCCGCATCGGCCGCATGCTGCTCAATCGCGGCACGCTCGACGGCGCGCGCATTCTCTCCGCTCAATCGGTCGACGCGCTGCTTACCCAGCTATGGACGTACGACGGAAGCAACGGCGACACCGAACATGGCTTCCTCTGCAGCTTCGGCCTCGCCACCCAGCAGATCCCGGTCAAGCGCGCCGGCTGCGGCGACGACCCCGGGACGCAGGGGCGGACCTTCGTCGGGCACGCGGGCGACGCCTACGGCCTCAAAGCCGGGCTGTGGATCGACCGCGCGCGCGGCGTCGGGATCGCTTATTACGTCACGGGAATCGCCGAATTCCCGCCGCGCGTGGCGGGCACCGCTTATGGCAGCGCCGAGCGCGACGCCTTCCGCAGGACCTTCGCGTTGCTTCCGAAATGACGCTCGGCGCGGCCTAGCGCGCGATGCACCGCGCCGCGCCGACCGGACTATATTCGGCCGAGAATTTGGGCATGCTTCCCGAGCGTTCGCCAAAATCATGGCCGTCGCCGAGATTGAGGTTCATCCCGCGCCCGCCGCGCGCTCCCTTCTCGGGCCACGCATAAGTCTCGACATTCTTGACCGCATCGCCCCACCGGCCGTGCCCGACCAATCCGCGCTGGCGCGAGACGGTTTTCGCCTTGAAGCGAAACAGGGTCGGTCCGCACCTGCCGCTGCGACCTACGCTGACCCCACAATAATCGCGGCCGCACTGGGCGATGTCGAAGCTTTTGTAATCGAGTCCGCGGCGCGAAAAGACCGGCTTGTCCTCCGACACCGTCCAGCGCCCGGCATAGACATTCGCATTTCCCGCGGCGGCTTGGCCGGCACCTGTCAGCGCGACCAGCGCACCGGCGAGGATCGACAAGCGCCGAACGCAATGTGATGATTTGATCATGCCCCTACCCCTCTTCGTGGCGGCGGACCGCAACCGGCCCAACCGGAAACTCCGTTGGGCGATCATAACATTTTTCGCGCTCGCCGCAGCGCTTTTCGTCGCCGACGTCGTGCGCAAGGCGCTCACCGAAGCCTTCATCCACGACGATTTCCCCGAGCAACTGGCGATCAAGGCCGAGCAGCTCCCGCTGCTTTTCCCGATCCACATGATCACCGGCGCGCTGGCGCTGCTGCTGATCCCGCTGGCGATCGCGGTGCGCCGCCGGCCGCGCTGGCACCGGCCGCTCGCGCGCGTCGCCGCGATCGATGTCGTGATCGCTGGCCTGACCGCTTTCCCGGTCGCCTGGATCGGCCCGGTCACACGCTGGTCGGCAGCGGGGTTCATGGCCCAGGCGGCGACCTGGCTCGCCCTCCTCGCGCTCGGGCTTTGGCACATCCGCCATGGCCGCCGCGCCGAACACCGGCGCGCGATGCTGATGATGGCGGCGACCGCCAGTGGCGCGATCGTCTTCCGCATCCTGCTCGCGCTGTCGGCCTCATTCTCGCACCCGCTTGGCTTCGCGACATTCTATTCATGCGATGCGTGGCTTGCCTGGCTGCTCCCGCTATCGCTCACCGCTTACGGCCTCAAGCGCGAATGGCGCGTCTTGCGCTAGCTGCTCGATCATCCGTAGGGGCCGCACCCATGGTCTCCGACTTCTACCGCATCCGCCGCCTGCCGCCCTATGTCTTCGCCGAGGTCAATGCGATGAAGGCGGCCGCCCGCGCGCGCGGTGAGGACATCGTTGATCTCGGAATGGGCAATCCCGACGGCGCGCCGCCCCCGCACGTCATCGCCAAGCTCGCCGAAGTCGCCGCCAAGCCAACCTCGCACCGCTACTCCGCCAGCCGCGGTATCCCGGGACTGCGCAAGGCCCAGGCGGCATATTACCAGCGGCGCTTCGACGTCACGCTCGACCCCGACAAGGAAGTCATCGTCACGCTTGGCTCGAAGGAAGGGCTCGCCAATCTCGCCCAGGCGATCACCGCTCCCGGCGACGTCGTCCTCGCGCCCAACCCAAGTTACCCCATCCACACCTTCGGCTTCATCATCGCCGGCGCCGCGATCCGCTCGATCCCCGCCGCTCCGGGCGAGGATTTCTTCGAACGGCTGCGCCTGGCGATGCGCTACACCGTGCCGCGGCCCAAGGTGCTGGTCGTCGGCTACCCATCGAACCCGACCGCTTATGTCGCCGATTTGCCCTTTTACGAGCGCCTCATCGCCTTCGCCCGCGAGCATGATCTGATCGTCATTTCGGACCTCGCTTATGCCGAGATTTACTTCGGCGACACGCCCACCCCATCGATCCTTCAGGTCGATGGCGCGCGCGAGGTCGCGGTCGAGTTCACGTCGATGTCCAAGACTTATTCGATGGCCGGCTGGCGGATGGGCTTCGCGGTCGGCAACGCCCGCCTGATCGAGGCGCTGGCGCGGGTCAAATCCTACCTCGATTACGGCGCCTTCACCCCGATTCAAGCCGCCGCCTGCGCCGCCTTGAACGGCCCCCAGGACATCATCGACTTCAACCGCGCGCTCTATAAAAAGCGCCGCGACGTGCTCGTCGAAAGCTTCGGCCGCGCCGGCTGGCCGATCCCCGTGCCGCAAGCGAGCATGTTCGCCTGGGCCCCGATCCCCGAACAGTTTCGCGACCTCGGCAGTATGGAATTCGCCAAGCGCCTGTTGACCGAAGCGCACGTCGCGGTCGCGCCCGGCGTCGGTTTCGGCGAAGAAGGCGAAGGCTTCGTCCGCCTTGCGCTCGTGGAGAACGAACAGCGCCTGCGGCAAGCCGCGCGCGGGGTGAAGAAGATGCTGAGCGGATCATAGGCTGCCGCGTCACTAGCGCTCGCCTTGGGCCGGGAACCTTTTCCGGAAAATCTCATCCAATGGGACGAGCATCCCGCTCGATCCGGAGAGAGTTCGCATATGGCCCACACAACCTTGATCGCCGCAGTTGCGGTCGCATTCCTGCTCGGCACCTCGGCTACGGCGCAGGCTGCGGGTCCGACCGATCCACAGATCGCGCACATCGCTTATAGCGCTGGCGCGATCGACATCGCCGCCGGCAAGCAAGCGCTCGCGCGATCGCGCAACAAAGCGGTTCGGGCCTTCGCCACGGAAATGGTCCGTGACCATCAGGCGGTCAACGATCAGGCGCTCGCTCTGGTCAAGAAACTGCACGTCACGCCGCAACCCAACCCGACCAGCATTGCGCTCGCCAAACAGGCCGCTGTCGCTCTTCGCCGCTTGTCGCATCTGCACGGGCGAAGCTTCGATCGTGCTTACGCCGCCAACGAAGTCGCCTATCACAAGACCGTCAATGGCGCACTTGCCGACACGCTCATACCGGCCGCGCACAACGGCGAACTGAAGGCGCTGCTGCAGACCGGCCTCACGCTGTTCCGCGAGCATCAGCAGCATGCCGAACATCTTTCGGCAAATCTGAAATGAAGCGAATTTTCGGCATTGCCGCGTCGTTGACGGCAGCCATGCTTGTCACGGGCCCAGTGGCGGCAAAGCCGGCTGCCCGCACGGCGACCGTGGTCGTCGACAAATTGGCCTTCGGGGCGCTGCCGTCGAACCTGCGCGTCGGTGACAGCGTCGTGTGGGTCAACCGTGACATCTTCCGCCACAGCGCCACCGCCGCCGGTCATTTCGATGTCGATCTTCCGCCCGGCGCGCGGCGGCGAATGGTCGTTCGCCGGGCCGGAGCGTTTACCTTTTTGTGCAAATATCATCCCGGGATGAAGGGCGTGCTGAAGGTCAGCCCATGACCCGTACCAACCCTCAAGAAGCGGTCGACGAACTGACGCTCGCCCAGCTCTGCGCGGATGGCGATCCGGCGGCCGTGAAAATCCTCACCGCTGCATACAATCAGCGGCTATTCCGCGCGGCCTGGAGCATCCTGAAGGACCGCTGCGAGGCCGAAGACGCCGTCCAGTCGACCTATTTGAAAGCGTTCTCCTCGCTTCACCAGTTCGAAGCCCGTTCCTCCCTTGCCACCTGGTTGACCCGGATCGCGATCAACGAAGCGCTCGCCCGCCTGCGCATTCTCACCCGGCGGCGTTCCCGGCTCGAAGCGGAAGGAGTGACGATGATCGACGATTACCGGCCGGTTGATGCTCCCGACCAGGCGCTCGCGCGCGAGCAGCTGCGGGGCATTATGGAGCGGGCCATTGCCGATCTTTCCGATGCCTTCCGCACGGTCTTCGTCCTGCGCGACGTCGAGGGCCTGAGCGTCGACGACACGTCCGCCGCGCTCGGCATTCCCGCCGCGACAGTCAAGTCGCGCCTGTTCCGCGCGCGGCGCAAGCTGCAACTGTCGCTGGCGCCCGAAGTGCGCGACGCGCTGACCGGGACTTTCCCCTTTGCCGGCGCCGATTGCGAGCGGCTCACCGCCCGGTTGATCGAGGCGCTGGCCGAGCGCCGCCGAACCGGTCCGACCACACACAATGAGGTACCTCAATGACTCAACCCAGCCTCTACGATCGCCTCGGCGGCGCCTTCGCCATTGCCGCCGTGGTCGAGCATTTCAGCGATGCTGTGGTGCGCAATCCGATCGTTGGCCAGCAGTCGGCCAACCCTGCACTGCGCGAGTGGCACACCCAGTCGCTCGGTCGGCTCCCGGGCCTCAAATTCATGCGCACCTTGTGGGTGTGCAAGGTCGCCGGCGGACCGTTTGAATATGCCGCGACCAAGCCCGGCAGCACCGCGCTTGGCCTCGAAGTGGCGCACCGCGATCTTAAAATCTCGCCCGCGCAATTTGATGAAGTTGCCGCCGAGCTCGGCCGGACGCTCGCGCATTTCAAAGTGCCGGCGACGGAAACGGCGGAAGTTCTCGCTGCCTTTGCCGCGCACAAAGGCGAAGTAACGGCCGGTTACTCTTCGTAGTCGCGCAAACCCCGCGCCGCGCCCACGCCGCGCCCACGTCGCCGGCGTGAAGAAGATGTGGCGGAATCCTGAGCAATCGCGCTACATCTGCGGCCAAGGGGGCGCGGATGAGCGACGAAGACCCGAGTCCGTTGGGCCGCGCGGCAGGCGGCGGATCGCGCCGCCCACGCCGGACGACGGATGCCGCCGCCGCATCGCTCGCGCTGGGCGACGCGAGGCGCGATCCCGCGGTTGCCGCCGACGCCGACGCCTTCCTCCGCGAGCAGCTTGCGCTGACCAAGCTCCAGGTCGCGCATTTCGAGGCCGAGCATCGCCACGCGGTGGACGGCAGCCGCGCCAGCCGCGCGCTCGAGGCGATGAAGCTCATCCTTCAGGAGATCGGGGACTCTCGTGACGGACTCTGAATATTTCGCACTTCGGGCGGCGCAGGAGACCCAAGCGGCGCGCGCTGCGCAACATCCCGCAGTTTCCCGCGTGCATCGCCAGTTGGCCGAGGCTTATGTGGTCAAACTCCGCGCGATCGAGGCCGCAACGCGCCGAGCCGATTTTCGACTCGTCGCCGCCGCCTGACCCGACTTTCAATCGCCGACTGCCAAATTACATGTCCGGCGATATGCTTTCCGTGACCCCCCACTTCATGCTTGATCTAAATTAGACGTTGGCGACTTAATATTTGCGTGTGTCGGCAAGCTGTTACCTGTTATGGCAGCACCATCGCCGACTACTTACGCCTTCGGGGCGTTGGCGACTGAGAGAGGCTAGTGCTCCCGCCCGTATGGGAGAACTTGCTTGAACGCGCCATTGCTGCAGCATCCGCTCGAACTGCTCGTCCGACATCTGGCTTCGCATCACCCGCTCGATGACGGGGACATTCAGGCAATCCTCGCTCTGCCATTCAGGCTGCGCGACCTCGAGGCCCAATCCTATCTCGTCCGCGAAGGCGACCGGCCCGAACGCTGCGCGGTGCTGGTTTCGGGCTTCGCGTTTCGCCACAAGCTGACCGGCCAGGGCTCGCGCCAGATCATGTCAATCAACATTCCCGGCGACGCGCTCGATTTCCAGAATCTGTTCCTTCAGGTATCCGACCATAATGTGCAGACGTTGACTCGCGCGCAGGTGGCCGAAGTGCCGCAGCAGGCGATGGAAGCCTTGGCCATGGGCCGCGGTTCGCTCGCTCGTGCGATCCTCGTCAATACACTCGTCGAGGCGGCGATGTTTCGTGAATGGACACTCAACATCGGGCGTCGCGATTCGCGCAGCCGGATCGCACATCTGTTGTGCGAATTTGCCTATCGCCTGGCGTCGCGCGGGCCGGTGGTTGCAGGTTCGTGCGAACTGCCGATGACGCAGGAACAATTGGCCGACGCGACTGGCCTCACTCCGGTCCATGTCAACCGCGTGCTCAAGGGACTCCAGGCCGAAGGACTGATCGACCGCGACCGCCGCGTGATCCGTTTCCCCGACTGGAAGCGGCTGCGGGACGTGGCCGACTTCAATCCGCGCTATCTCCACGTCCTGCCGCCGCCAGCCCTGACGTAGGTTTAGGCGAAAAGTGGAAGCTCGTTGGCGATGTCTCGCTCAACTTTTCACCCACCAGGCGCGCGATGCGTCGCCCGTTCGCGAGGACTAGCCGACGTCATTTTGCAATTGGCTCACTGGCGGCTTTTCCTTCCGCCAGAGACCCGTCAGCGATGGCGCCCGGCACATTATTTCGATCACACTTTGTAGCGGTTGAAGCGCCGCCGTATCACAGCGTGCTTCGGCGCTTGCGTCGCTGCGAGCGCGATGTAGGGTGACGCCGCCCGCGCCGTCGCGCCGGCCAGTCTGCGTTCGGCTCCGGGGGGAAGCAGACATGCAGTCGATCGCGGCGATGCGCCGGGGCCTGCCCCGATGATCTTCAATTCGCTGACCTTCGTCCTGTTTTTCGCGATCGTGCTGGCCGCGCACATCGCGCCATTTTTCAGCTGGCACCAGAAGAAGATCAATCTGCTGATCTTCTCCTATCTATTTTATGCGGCGTGGAATCCCCCATTCGTCATTCTCTTATGGATCTCGACGGTGGTCGACTGGTGGGCCGCGCAATCGATGGTCCGCGCCACACGCGAGACTACGCGCAAGGCGTGGATGCTGATCAGCGTCATCGTCAATCTGGGGATGCTCGGTTACTTCAAATATGGCGAGTTCCTGCTCGCCAACTTCGTCACGTTGGCGGCGTCGGTCGGGGTCGCCTACCAGCCCCCTGAATGGAACATCGTCCTGCCGGTCGGGATCAGTTTCTACACCTTCGCAACCCTCAGCTACACGCTCGACGTTTATTTGAAGCGCGCCAGACCGGCGAAGCATTTCCTCGACTACGCCTTGTTCGTGACCTTCTTCCCGCACCTCGTCGCCGGACCGATCATGCGCACGACCGAGCTCGTCCCCCAATTCGCCGAACCGCGCCGCGCAAGCGCTCACCAACTCCACTTCGGACTTGCCCTGATCGTCCTTGGCATGTTCCAGAAAGTCGTGCTCGCGGACGGCTTCCTCGGTCCGGTGGTCGAACAGGTTTACGACGCGCGCGAAGGCGTTCCCGCGATGCTCGACGCATGGGTCGCGACGCTCGCTTTCAGCGGGCAGATCTTCTGCGATTTCGCGGGCTATTCGACCACTGCGATCGGGGTCGCCTTGTGCCTTGGCTTCGCCATGCCCGACAATTTCCGCTTTCCCTATGCCGCGGTCGGTTTCTCCGATTTCTGGCGGCGCTGGCACATCAGCCTGTCGAGCTGGCTGCGCGACTATCTGTACATTCCGCTCGGCGGCAACCGCCATGGCCCGGTGCGCACTTACGGCGCGCTGATGGGGACGATGCTGCTCGGCGGGCTGTGGCACGGTGCGGCATGGACGTTTGTCGTGTGGGGCGGCCTTCACGGACTGTATCTATCGGTTGAGCGTGGACTCAAGCGGCGCTGGTCGGGTTGGCATCCCGGCCCCGCGTCGATCCTCGCGCTCGGCGTCCTCACTTATTTGCTGATCAACCTGACCTGGGTGTTCTTCCGCGCGAAGGATTTCACCGTCGCCGCCAATATGCTGACGTCGATGGCCGGGCTCGCCGCCAAACCCGTTCCGATGATCGCGCTGCTGCCGATGGTCTATGCGATGGTTATCGTCGGCGGGATCGTCGCCACGCATTGGGCGATGCGCGACCAGACGCTTGAGATCGCGGTCGAGCGCACGCCCGCGTGGGTGGTCGCCGCTTTGCTCGGGATCATGAGCATCGCCATCGTCGCCGAACAGGGGAAAGGCAGTGCCTTCATCTACTTCCAGTTCTGAGCCGCCAAAAGGCGTCGTCGAGCGCGAGGGCGCGCTTCCCGCGGGGCTGCGCCTGACCGCGTCCGACCGTCCCGGCGAAGCGCAGCCGGTGCCGACGCGCGACATTCCGAGCCAGCCGTGGGGCCGGGTCATGCTCTTCGCGGCGGGCGCGCTTGTTGCCGGGGTGGCGGCGCTCGAGGTCAACGCGCGCCGCATCGGTCTCCACCCCGGCGATCTCGACAATAGCGAGGTCGCCTGGGTTAAAGAGCGAGTCCGCTCCGACGCCGCCAAAGTCGCGATCGTCGGCGATAGCCGGATTCTGTTCGATACCGATCTCGACCGCTTCGAGGCGCTCACCGGGACGCGGCCGGTCCAGCTCGCGATCCACGGCACCAGCGCTCTGACCTTGCTCGAAGATGCCGCGAGCAATCCCAATTTCCGCGGGCTGCTGATCGTCGGACTGGCCGACACGATGTTCTTCCAACCATTCGACGGTTATGGCGAATATGTCCGCCGCCGCGGCGATTTCACTTCGCCTTCGGGGCGCATCGGGATCGAAATCGACCACTTTCTTCAGCGGCGTTTGGCCTTCCTCGATTCGAACCACCGGCTGAGCGTCGCCGCGCATCGCCTCGACCCCGACTTCCGCCCCGGCGTCGAAGGCCCCAAACATGACATCTGGAAAGTGTCCGAAGTCGGCGAGCGGCGCCAGACTTGGATGTGGGACCGCGTCGAGTCCGATCCTGCCTATCGCGCGCGCACGCGCTGGGCGTGGAAGGGCTTCAAGGAGAAATTCCCGTACACCCCGCAACTCATTGCCAAAGGCCAGGCGCGCGCCGCAGCAGCGGTCGCCAAAATTCGCGCGCGCGGCGGCGAAGTGGTGTTCGTCCGCCCGCCCTCGGCGCCGCAATTGCGCGTCAACGAGGAGGCGCTATTGCCCAAGGCCAAAGGGTGGAACGCGCTGATCGCCAACACCCGCAGCGTCGGCGTCCACACCGACGATCTCGCGCAGGCGCAAAATCTGACTTTGCCTGAATGGTCGCATCTCAATCGCGCCTGCGCGACCGTGTTCACTGACGCTTACGTGCGCCGCCTCGCCGAACTCACCCCGCGTCTCACGCTCAGCGCCAATGCGCCCCCGCCGCTCACCCGCGCGGATTGCGTTCGGGCGGGCGGCTGACGCGCAGCCTTCGGCGGTCTCAGGTCCGCATCTGGCTGCCGAGCTCGATCACGCGGTTGGTTGGCAGTTTGAAGAATTGCATCGCGCTTTCGCTCATCCGCACCATCCACGCGAACAGCCGTTCGCGCCACAGCGCCATGCCCGGCTGGGCCTTCGACACGATCAGTTTCTGGCGGCCAAGGAAAAAGCTCGTGCGCATCATGTCGAACGCGCCGCCACAGCCCTTGATCGCGGCCAGATCGTGCGGAATGTCGATCTCATCCATGAAGCCGTAATGCAGCGTCACGCGATAGAAACCGTGCCCTGCGGAATCGAGCTCGAGTCGCTCGGCGGGCGCAATCCGCGGCAAATCCTCAATCTTGACCGTGAGGATCAACACGCGCTCGTGGAGCACCTGATTATGCTTGAGGTTGTGGAGCAGCGCGGACGGGATGACGTCGGGCGACGATGACAGGAACACCGCGGTGCCGGGGACGCGATGGACCGAAGTCGCCGATGATTTGACGAACACCGCAAGCGGGATCGCGTCTTTCGCCATCTGCTCGCGCATCAGCCGGCGGCCAGTCGCCCACGTCGTCAGCAGCGTGAAAATCACTCCGGCGATGACCAGCGGGACCCAGCCGCCGTCGAAAATCTTGGCGAGGTTCGAGGCGAAGAAGGTCAGGTCGACCACCGCGAACAAGGCGATGGTCAGCGTGGCGAGGATCCGATTCCAGCGCCACACCTGGAAAATCAGCACCGCCAGCATCGCGGTCGTGATCAGCATCGTGCCGCTCACCGCGATGCCATAGGCCGATGCCAGGCTGGTCGACTGGCGGAAGCCGACGACCAGCAGCACGACCATGACCAGCAGTCCCCAATTGACCGCGGGAACGTAAATCTGCCCGGCCGCTTTCTCGCTCGTATGTTCGGTCCGCAACCGCGGCAGGAAGCCCAGTTGGACCGCCTGATGCGTGACCGAGAAAGCGCCTGAAATGACCGCCTGGCTGGCGATGATCGTCGCCGCCGTGGCGATAAACACCAACGGCAGACGCGCCCATTCGGGGGCCATCAGATAGAATGGATTGGCGACCGCCGCGGGGGTTTCGAGCAGCAGTGCGCCCTGCCCCATGTAATTGAGCACGAGGCACGGATAGACCAAGGTCAGCCACGACACGCCGATCGCCTTGCGCCCAAAATGGCCCATGTCGGCGTACAGCGTCTCGGCGCCGGTGACCGCGAGGAACACCGAGCCCATGGCGAGGAAGCCGAGCTTGGGATCGTTGAGGAAAAAGCGCACCGCCCAGTGCGGGCTGACAATCCCGAGGATTTCGGGATGAGTGATGATATTGCTGATGCCGAGCGTCGCCAGAACGGCGAAATAGACCAGCACGATCGGCCCGAAGATCAGGCCGACGCGCGCGGTGCCGTGCTTCTGGACGAGGAACAGCCCAATCAGAATAACCACCGCGATCGGCACCACCAACGGCTCAAGCCCGGGGTTGATGATCTCCAGTCCCTCGACCGCCGACAGCACCGAGATCGCCGGCGTGATCATCGCATCGCCATAGAATAAAGCCGCGGCGAGCACG
The DNA here is from genome assembly GCA_039928195.1 of Sphingomicrobium sp. Lineage (GTDB taxonomy): Bacteria > Pseudomonadota > Alphaproteobacteria > Sphingomonadales > Sphingomonadaceae > Sphingomicrobium. The sequence goes on along the minus strand of JBDSTQ010000009.1, from coordinate 1,270 downwards.
CCGAGCGCGATCAAGCCAAAGGTCCAGCGCTTTTCGCCGAGATTGCGCGAGATCAAAGCGAGCAATGCGAACGATCCGCCCTCGCCCTTATTGTCGGCGCGCATCGCGACCAGCACATATTTCAATGTCACGATCAGCATCAACGCCCAGAAGATCAGACTGATCACGCCGAAGATGTGGAGCGGATCGACCGCCAGCGGGTGCGGCCCGATGAAGCTTTCCTTCATCGCATACAATGGCGAGGTGCCGATGTCGCCATAGACCACGCCAACCGCGCCGAGCATTAGCGCGGGAAGCGAGTGCTGGTGCGGCGTCGGGGACGAATCGGCGGTGACCGCCGGAAGCTCTGATGTTGCTGTAGCCATGCCTCGATGTGCGCGGAATGAGCATAAAGATTCTATGTGGATTTTTGCTGCTGGTAGAGGGGCAGCCCAGCTTAAAGCCCCGGCAGCCACTCGACGGAAGCGATCGTGCGGCGCATGGCGACTTAATGCTTTGGCAACGTGCACATGAGCGCCGGTCGGCGACAGGGCTTGCGGCCTATCTCGGCGCGGCGATGATGGTTGCCGCGGCGACCCTCGCCGGACTGATCGTCGCCCAGCGCTGGGGCAATAGCGCGGTCGACCTGCTGTTCATTCCCGCGGTGCTCGGCGCAGCGATGCTCGGCGGACTGCGCCCGGCGCTGCTCAGCGCGGTGGCCTCGGCGCTCGCCTATAATTACTTCTTCACCGTCCCACATCGCTCGTTCCGAGTCGACAATCCCGCCGACCTCGTGACCATCATCGTGCTGTTCGTGGTCGCGGTCATCGCCAGCCACCTTGCCGCGTCGGTACGCGCACAGGCGCGCCTTGCCGCCGCACATGCCGCGCGCAACGCGACCATCGCGGGGCTTGCGCGGCGCTTGCTCACCGCGGCCGGAACCAAGGATGTCGCCGACGTCGCCACCGCCCAGCTCGCCAGTCTGCTCCGCTGCAATGCGGTGCTGGTCAGCGGCGTGCCCGAGCCGCGCGTGATCGCCGCCGCGCCCGGGCCCGCGCAACTGACCCCAAGCGACATCGCCGCCGCCGCGCTGACGCTCGACAGCGGTGAGCCGAGCGGCCGCGGCGTCACCCGCGTCAACGCCGCCGAATGGCAATTCCACGCGGTCCGCTCCGACGACCGGATCATCGCCGCGGTCGGGCTGGCGCGTGATGACGGCGCCAAGCCAATGGCGCCCGACCAGCAATCCTTGCTCGACAATCTGCTCGATCAGGTCGCGCTGGCGCTCGAG
>JBDSTQ010000008.1:0-5346 GCA_039928195.1 Sphingomicrobium sp. | reverse complement strand
CGACGACCTTCTTCATCTTGGTGTCGTAATCGTGGTCGTCGATGTTGGGACGCATCTTGATCTCCTTGATCTCCTGCGTCTTCTGCTTCTTGCGCTGCTCGGCGGCCTTTTTCTGCGCCTCATATTTATGGCGGCCGATGTCGAGGAATTTGGCGACGGGCGGATCGGCGTTGGGCGAGATTTCAACCAGGTCGAGCCCGACCCCGGCGGCCTGCTCGATCGCCTCATTAGTATACATCACGCCCAGATTCTCGCCGTTCTCGTCGATCACCCGCACCTTCTGGGACTGGATGAACTCGTTGTAACGGGGGCCGGTGAATTGCGGCGGCGCCTGCGGACGGCGCGGATAGGGCGGTGGTATAGCGTGATCTCCAATGTAGCTGTGAAAGAGCCAGCTAAGCCCTTGCCGTGCGCTTGTGAAGAGCGGCAGTCGCTTTTGCCTCGCCTGTGGTGCCGGCGCGTCAGCCCGACGCAGGCAGCGCCGGGTCCGCCGGCGGGACGATGATCGTCGCCGCCAGCCCCGCGTCGCGCCACTGGCGGTCGACCCGCAGCTGATCGCCAAGCAGCGACTCGAGCAGCATCGATCCGAAGCCTGGTGAGTCATTGCAAGCCGGCCTCGGGCCGCCGCGTTCGACCCACCAAATTTTCAGTTGACCATCGGCATCGGCTGTCCAGCTGACTTGAAGCCGCCCCTCCGGGCAAGACAGTGCGCCGAACTTGACCGCATTGGTCGTAAGTTCGTGGATGGCCAGACTAAGCGCCGACGCCTGCGGTTCGCGCACGGCTGCATGCGGTCCGGCGAAGGTTGCCCGCCGATCGTGGTTGAACGGCGAAATCTCCGCTTCGAGCAAGGCCGCGAGGGCAGTTTCGCCCTGCTGCCCGCCATCGGTGAGCAGCGCGTGGGTCCGCGCAAGCGCGTCAATGCGCAGTTCGACCGAATCGATGAGTGCCCCCGCACTGCGGCAGGTGTCGGCCGAGATCCGGATGATCGCCTGAACCATCGAGAGCATGTTGCGCACGCGATGATGGAGCTCCCGCGCCAGCAGCTCGGCATTCTGCGTCGCTTGATGGCGATCGGTGACGTCCCGCGCGATCGCGACAACCAATGGCATCGGGAGATCACCGGCACTTGCGGTCCACGGTGCGAAACTGACTTCCCACCAGGTCGAAGCAGCATCGTCCGCGCCGCAACGCACATCGCGCCGCGCGCGCTGGCCACCAAGGGCCAAAGCCAGTCCGTCGGCGAGGAGCTCGGCGCAATCAGCTGGCCACAGGTCGAGCCATGATTTGCCGACCAACGGCCCGACTTCGTCGTGACCGAAGCATTCAAGGCCGTGCGGCGTGATGAAACGAATCTCGCCGTTGCACCCGATCGCGGCAATCGAATCGGCGCTGCAGTCGAGCAGCGAACGCAGGAAGCCCAGATCGCCGGCGATCGCGTTCGCATCTGGAATTACCGGACCAGGGCGGCGAACATTCATCGCCCCGCGCGCGCTCGTCAGGCTAGCCGAGAGAGGAATGCCACCCGATCGGACCGATTCGGACCGCCAGCTGCTATGATCGATCCCGAAATTCACCAGCGTTGCTCCTGTGGCGGCACTGGCCGCTCGGGACTTCAACGCGTCTCCGCCGAGACAAAATGACAGATTAAGCCGGGGTCGCCTATTCGAAACGGGTCCGTTACGGGCGCATCAACGCCGGTCCGGCGGCAATGCTTCGGCGACCATCATTTCCAGCACGTCTTGCGCCGACATCACCTGCTGATGCTGGTCGCTGCCGAGCCGCCGCAACGCCACTGTGCCTTCCTCGGCTTCGCGCTTGCCGACGACGAGCAGTAGCGGGACCTTGGCCAGGCTGTGCTCGCGTACCTTGTAATTGATCTTCTCGTTCCTGAGGTCGGTCTCAACCCGCAGGCCCGCCTGGCGGAGCGAGTCGGCGACTTTAAGCGCATAAGCATCGGCATCGCTGACGATCGTCGCGACCACCGCCTGGATCGGCGCCAGCCACAGCGGGAATTTGCCCGCATGATGCTCGATCAGAATCCCGATGAAACGCTCGAACGTGCCGAGGATCGCGCGGTGAAGCATCACCGGGCGGTGCTTTTCGCCATCCTCGCCGACGTAGGACGCATCCAATCGCTCGGGCAGCACGGTGTCGGTCTGGATCGTCCCCACCTGCCACGTCCGCCCGATCGCGTCGGTGAGATGGAATTCGAGCTTGGGCGCGTAAAACGCGCCTTCGCCGGGCAGTTCCTCCCAGCCAAATTCGGGCGTGTCGCGCCCGGCCGCCTTGACCGCATCGCGCAACGACTGCTCGGACCAGTCCCACATCGCGTCCGAGCCGAACCTTTTGTCGGGCCTGAGCGCGAGCTTGATCGCGTAACTGTCGAACCCGAGTTCGCGGTACACGCTGTCGAGCAGGTCGCAGAAGTCGCGCACTTCCTCGATCAGCTGATCCTCGCGGCAAAAGATATGTGCGTCGTCCTGCGTGAACTGGCGCACGCGCAAAATGCCGTGAAGCGCGCCATGCGGCTCATTGCGGTGGCAGCAACCGAACTCTGCCATGCGGATCGGCAGGTCGCGATAACTGGTGATGCCCTGCTTGAAGATGAGTACATGCGCCGGGCAGTTCATCGGCTTGAGCGCCATCAAATCGCCGGTTCCGGCGAGCACCGGCACATCGTCATCGACATTCGGAATCTCGTCGGGGACGACGAACATATTCTCGCGATATTTGCCCCAATGGCCCGAGCGCTCCCACTGGCGCGCGTCCATCAATTGCGGGGTCTTGACCTCGGCATAGCCCGCGGCATCGAGCCGGCGGCGCATATAGGCCTCCAGCTGGCGCCACAGGATGAAGCCCTTGGGGTGCCAAAACACGCTGCCGTGTGCTTCGGCCTGGAGGTGGAACAGGTCCATCTCCTGGCCGATCTTGCGATGGTCGCGCTTGGCCGCTTCCTCGAGCCGGACGAGATAAGCGTCGAGCTGTTTCTTGTTGAGCCACGCGGTCCCGTAGATCCGGCTGAGCATCGGATTCTTGGGATCGCCGCGCCAATAGGCTCCGCTGACCCGCGTCAGCTTGAACGATTGCGGATCGAGCTTGCCGGTCGAGGCCAAATGCGGCCCGCGGCACAGGTCCATCCATTTGCCCTCGCCCGAGCCCGAGCGGTACATCGTAATCGGCTCGCCTTCGGGCAATTCCATCACCCATTCGGCCTTGAAGCTCTCGCCCGTGCTTTCGAAGAAATCGCGCACGTCGCCGCGGTCCCATTCTTCGCGAATCAGCGGCTCGTCGCGCGCGATCACTTTGCGCATCTCGGCCTCGATTTCCGGCAGATCCTCCTCAGTGAACGGCCCGCGTCCGGGCGCCGGCGCGAAGTCATAGTAAAAGCCGTCGTCGGTCGCCGGGCCGAACGTGATCTGCGTCCCCGGAAACAGATTCTGCACCGCTTCGGCGAGGACATGCGCATAATCGTGTCGGAACAGCTCGAGCGCGTCCTTCTCGTCGCGTGCGGTGACCAACGCCAGGCTCGAATCACCATCGAACGGCCGGTTGAGATCGCGCAATTCGCCATCGACCCGCGCCGCCAGCGCCGCCTTGGCCAGCCCCGGCCCGATCGCCGCGGCGACATCGGCCGGGGTCGAGCCCGCGGCCATCTCGCGCACCGACCCGTCGGGCAGCGATATTTTGAACATTTTGGTCATGCGCTTGGCATGTAGCGTCCCGCCACGATCTTTTGCACCCCCGGCAAAGGCGTAAAGGACGCTTGACGTGGCGTGCCGGACGATGTAAATCTCCCTTTACACAATGACCAGGAACCTTTCCATGTCCATGTCCCCCGCCCACCGCCGTTACGTCCGGCGCATCTTCGTTTCGATGAGCCTCTACATCGCCACCTTGTTCGTCGCCGTCAGCCAGTTCCGCCACGGCCACGTCGAAGGCCCGCTCGCGTGGCTGCTTGCATTGCTTCCCGGCCTGTGCGTCGCCGGGGTCTTTTGGGCGCTCGGCAAATTGCTGGCCGAGGAGACCGACGAATATCTCCGCTCCTTGCTCGTCCGCCAGTTGCTCATCGCCGCGGCGATCACGCTCAGCGTCGCCACGGTCTATGGCTTCCTCGAAAATTTCGGGCTCGTCCGCCACATCGACGCCTTTTACCTGACCATGCTCTACTTCATCGGCATGGGCGTCGGCGCCGCGGTCAATCGCGTGAGCGGCCACAGCGGCGGGCGGTGCTGATGGAAAACCGCCTCCGCGTGCTCCGCGCCGAGCAGGACTGGAGCCAGCAGGACCTCGCCGAGAAACTCGAAGTGTCGCGCCAGAGCGTCAATGCGATCGAGACCGGCAAATACGATCCCTCGCTGCCGCTCGCCTTCCGCATCGCCGAACTGTTCGCACTGCCGATCGAGGACATCTTCGTCTCGCCCGCGCGGCGCAGCTCCAAAGCGATCTGACCGCCCGACTTTTCTACGAACCTTTCACCACCGGAGACCGACCATGTGCATTTCCGCGCAAGCCCGAACTTTGCTTGTCGCCGCCGCTGCTCTGCTCAGCGCAAGCGCACTGATTTACCCGACCACCGCGATCGCCGCCGCGCCCCCGCCGGTCGAGCAGCGCCTGCCGCATATCTCGATCGTCAGCGTCGGCCATGGCGCGCCGGTCGTGCTCATCCCGGGCCTCGCTTCGCCGCGTGAAGTGTGGGGCACGCTGGTCCCGCAGCTGGCCAACAGCCACCGCGTGATCCTCGTCCAGGTCAACGGTTTCGGCGGCAGCGCCCCCGGTGCCAACCTCGCGCCCGACGTGCTCGACGGGATCGTCGCCGATGTTCACGCTTTCCTCGCCGCCGAACATCTCGGCGCGGTGCCGGTGATCGGCCATTCGATAGGCGGGCTCGCCGCGCTGCGCCTCGCGCTCGATCATCCCGGCGACGTCAAACGGCTGATGATCGTCGATGCTTTGCCCTTCTTCGGCGCGCTGATCGACGAGCAGGCGAGTGTCGAAGCGGTGCGGCCAATGGCGCAGATGATGCAGCGCAAGGTTGCCGCGACTTATGGCCAGCCGGCCGATCGCGCCGCAGCCGAAGCCAATGTCAAAGGCCTGTCGATTAAACCCGCGAACATCCCGACGATGGTCGGCTGGTCGCTCGCCGCCGACCCGCGCGTCACCGCCGAGCTGATGTTCGAGGATCTGACCACCGACGTCCGCCCGCAGCTCGGCCAGCTCAAGACTCCGACGACGTTGCTCTATCCATATGAGACGGCGACCGACGAGGCCAAGACGCTGGCTTTCTACAAGCGCCAATATGCCAAGGCGCCGGCGATCGCGTTCGACGGCATCGCCGGCTCGGCG
>JBDSTQ010000007.1:0-2868 GCA_039928195.1 Sphingomicrobium sp. | reverse complement strand
GCAGGCCGCGATAGCAAGCGAGATCCATCAGGCGCTTGATGTTCATCGCGGTTTCGCGGCGCAGGTCGCCCTCGACATTATGGTCGCGGTCGATGCTTTCGCGGATGTGCAGGACTTCCTGGTCGCTAAGGTCCTGGACGCGCTTCTCGGACCCGATGCCGAGCTTGGCGACGATGTCCCTCGCCTTGGTCCGGCCAATGCCGTGGATGTAGGTGAGCGCGATTTCGACGCGCTTGTTGGTCGGTATGTTGACGCCGGCGATGCGTGCCATGCTATTTCCCTTGAATTAGCTCCACGGGCCGCACCGTGCCGCCCATCTCGTCGCTAAAAAGTCCCGTTTCCAAATGAAAAACCGACGCACGCACGTATGCGCCGCCGGGACTCCGGTGAATCGGGATGAGTGCGAAATAGGATTGGCCCCATGGCGAGTCAAGGCTTGCGCTTGACAGGCACGCCTAGTGACTGCCTGAGCCACCGATGAAGGAAAAGCGAATCCATCAACTCTTCGTCGGCAGCATGCTGCTGAAAGGAGTCTTCGCGCTGATCGAGATCGCGAGCGGGGTCGCACTTTCCCTGATCAGCACGCAGACCATCACGCGGCTCCTGCTGCGCTTCAGCGATAATGCGCTGGCTGCAAACCCCAAGGACCGGATCGCCACCCACTTATACGCGTTTGCGCAGAGTTTTTCCGTCGCCGCGCATGATTTCTACGCTTTTTATCTGATTAGTCACGGCGTCATCAAGGCAGTGCTGATCATCGGTCTGCTCCGCCGCAAGCTGTGGGCTTATCCGGCGAGTTTCGCGCTCTTCGGCGCATTTATCGTCTATCAACTCTACCGTTACAGCTTCACCCATGACGCCGCGCTAATTCTGCTGTCGATCTTCGACGCGTTCATTATCGCGCTCGCGGTTCACGAATACCGACTGCTTCGCCACCATCTGCCCGTCGTCTGATTGCTCCAGCCACCAAGCACCGATAGACGCCGGCCATGCAGCGCCTGACCCTCGCCAGCGGAATTCCGGACGAGATGCGCGGGAGCGTCGTCGCGCTCGGCAATTTCGACGGTTTTCACCTCGGCCATCAGGCGGTAGTCGGGCGCGCAGTGGCGCGAGGGCATCACGAGCGCCGCCCGGTCATCGTCGCCACTTTCGACCCGCATCCGGTGCGTTTTTTCCGCCCCGACGCGGCGCCGTTCCGGCTGACCAGTCTTGACCAGCGCGAGGATTTGTTCGCGCATGCCGGAGCCGACGCGATGCTGGTGTTCGACTTCGGAGCCAGGCTTGCCGCGACGACCTCGGCGGATTTCGTCACGCTGCTCGGCGAGACGATCGGTGCCACCGGCGTGGTCACCGGCGAGGATTTCACGTTCGGCCGCGGCCGCACCGGAACCGCCGACGTGCTGCGCGAGCTTGGGCGCGCACGCGGCGTCTCCGCCGAGACCGTCCCCGCGGTCGCGCTCGACGGCGCGCCGGTCTCGTCGAGCCGCATCCGCGCGGCGCTGACCGACGGCGATCCGGGGACGGCGACGCATCTGCTGTCGCGGCCGTTCGCGATTGCCGGCACGGTCGAGCGCGGTGATCAGCGCGGGCGGACGCTGGGCTACCCCACCGCCAACCTCACGCTCGGCGATTATCAGCGCCCCAAATACGGCATTTACGCGGTGCGCGTGACGCTCGCTGACGGCAGCGAACGAGCGGGGGTCGCGAGCCTCGGCGAACGCCCGACCTTCGATCCGCTCAAGGAATTGCTCGAGGCGTTCATCTTCGACTGGAACGGCGACCTTTACGGACAGCAGATTGAGGTCGCGCTCCACCATTATCTCCGCGCGGAAGAGAAATTCGACAGCATCGAAGCGCTGACCGTGCAAATGGCCAAGGATTGCGAGGATGCCCGCCGCGCCCTAGGGGAACCGACACCTTGATCCCCTCTCCGTTCGCTTCGAGCGCAGGATCGAGCCCTTCGACGTCGCCTGCGGCGTCGCTCAGGGTAAACGTCGCCGAGATCCGCAGTCGAGAAGTCCCTCGACGGACGCATTTCGACTTCGCTCGATGCTGCTCGGGACGAGCGGTTCTGGAATTGCCTTGATGTCCGACGCTCCCGACAAGATCGATTATCGCTCAACCGTCTTTCTGCCCAAGACCGACTTTCCGATGAAAGCCGGGCTGCCGCAGAAGGAGCCGGTCATCCTTGCCCGCTGGGAAGCCGACGACGCTTACGGCCAGCTGCGGAAAGCGCGCGCAGGGCGGGAAAAGTTCATTCTTCACGACGGCCCGCCCTACGCCAATGGCGACATCCACATCGGCCACGCGCTCAACCATGTGCTCAAGGACATGGTCGTGCGCACCCAGACCCTGCTCGGCAAGGACGCGCCCTTCGTGCCGGGCTGGGACTGCCACGGGCTGCCGATCGAGTGGAAGGTCGAGGAGCAATATCGCAAGAAAAAGCTCAACAAGGACGAAGTGCCGATCAAGGAGTTTCGCGCCGAATGTCGCGCTTATGCTCAGCATTGGGTCGACACCCAGCGCGAGCAGTTGAAGCGGCTGGGCGCGCTGGGCGACTGGGACAACCCCTACCTCACCATGCAGTTCGACAGCGAGGCGGGCATCGTCGCCGAGCTGATGAAGTTCGCCGGCAGCGGCCAGCTGTATCGCGGCGCCAAGCCGGTGATGTGGTCGCCGGTCGAGAAGACCGCGCTGGCCGAGGCCGAGATCGAGTACGAAGACATCGTCTCGACCCAGATCGATGTCGCGTTCGAGATCATTGAAAGCCCGATCCCCGAACTGGTCGGCGCGCATGCGGTGATCTGGACGACGACGCCCTGGACGATCCCGGTCAACCAGGCGATCGCCTATGGCCCGGAGGTTGAG
>JBDSTQ010000006.1:0-6382 GCA_039928195.1 Sphingomicrobium sp. | reverse complement strand
CCGGCAGCATCGCGGTTGCCCCTCCGAGCAAGACCGCGAACAGGTCGAGGCTGATCGCGCCGAGCACGAGGCGGTTGCGGCGGACGTAGCCGAGTCCTTCGACCATCTGCTTCCACGGGCTGATGCTGCGCCCGATATCGGGGCGCTCGACGCGGCCGATCGCAAGCAGGCAGGCGAGCGCGATCCCGAACAAGGCGGCGCTGCCGGCGTAGGGCAGCCACGGTACCTGCGCGTAGAGCAGGCCGCCGACCGCCGGTCCGATGACGACGCCGCTCTGCCAGGCGATCGATGACAGCGCGATCGCCTTGGGCAGGATATTGCGGGGCACGAGGTTGGGGGCGAGCGCGCCGAGCGCCGGACCGGCAAACGCGCGGGCGACGCCGAGCAAGGCGGCGACGCCGTACAGCGCCATCAACGTGGTCGAGTCGCGCCACGCCAGCCACGCCAGGACCAGCGCGCACGCCAGCTCAAGCGCGACCGCGGCGCGGGCGATCCAGCGGCGGTCGAGCCGGTCGGCGGTCCAGCCGCTGACCAGCGTCAGCACGAACAAGGGCACAAACTGGACGAGGCCGATGATGCCCAGGCGCAGCGCGGCTTCCTTCACGCCCATCGTCTCGCGGGCGATGTCATAGACCTGCCAGCCGATGACAATGACCATCGCCATCTGCGCGATGGTCGAAGTCAGCCGCGCCGCCCAATATGCGCGGAAAGCCGGAATTTGGAGGGGATTGGGGACTTTCGCCACGCCCGGCGCCCTAGCCAGCGGCAGGAGGCGCGGCAACCGCTTCCGGCGGATGACCGCTCAATCCCAGTCGGCGCAGTAATACCGGCATGGTCAGCCCCTGGACGACGATCGAGAAAGCGACGACGACGAAGGCGGCGACGATGATCGCGCTGCGCTCGGGCACGGTTGCGGGCACCGCGAGCGCCAACGCCAACGCCAGGGCCCCGCGCAGGCCGCCCCAGAACAAGGTGTGCTGATACGCTGCGGGCAGGCTGAGCTTGCTTCCGCGGAACAGCGCGGCGAGCGGATAGATCGATATTGCTCGGCTGACGAGCACCAGCACGACTGCTGTGAGTGAAGCCAAGGAAGCGAGTCGGCCCAATGGCTGCGCGGCGGTGTGCATCCCGATCAGGATGAAGACGAAGCTGTTGGCGAGGAACGCGACATAGGTCCAGAACGCGAGCACGTAATTGCGCCCGCTGTCGGCAATCGCGCCGAGCGAACCGACATTGCCGACGATCAGCCCGGCGGTGAGGGTGGCGATGACCCCCGACGCGTGGAGATGCTCGGCGATCGAGAGGGACGCGTAGGCGGCGATCGTGGTCAGCGTGATCTCAATCAGCACGTCGTCGGTGCGGCCGGCGATGAGCAGCGCCGTGCCCGCGACCAGGCCGCCGATCGTCAGGCCCCCAACAAGCGCCCACAGGAAAGCGGGGACGGCGGCGCCGACGCTCATCGCCGACCCCGCGGCAATCGCGGAAACGACCGCGAACCCGACCGCGGCGACGCCGTCGTTGAGCAGGCTTTCGGACTCGACCACCATCCGCACGCGTGGCTCGGCGCCAAGTTCGCGGAAGGTGGCGATGACCGAAACCGGATCGGTCGCGGCGATTAGGATCCCGAACAGCGCGGCGCCAATCCAGCTCCATCCGACCAGCCAGTGCATGCCGCCGGCGACCACCGCCGCGGCGATCGCGACGCCAACGAAGGCAAACGTCAGCGTGATCGGAAGTTCGCGCCGGAAACGCTTCCACTCAAGCTCGAGCGCGGCCTCGAACACCAAAGGCGGAAGCAGCACGTCGAAAATCAGGCTTCGCGAGAGCGGCAGTTGCGGCCCGTCGGGCAATAGCGCGATGAGGAAGCCGGCGACCACCAGTCCAACGATGTACGGCAGGCCGAGCTTGCGGCACACGATCGCGATCAGGCACGCGACCAGAAGCAGGACGCCGATGGTCGCGATGGGCAGGCCGGTCATGACCGCTGGGGATAGCAGGCCTGGCCGCGCCCGCTATCCCCATCGTCGCTTTCGCTTAGTTGACCGACTGGCCGAGCGGAATCGCGCTGCGCTGATCCGCCGCGCTGTTCATGCCGTCGGCAAGAAAGCTCACCAGATCGTCGATCAACCTTTGCTTGTCGGTCGCGAACAAACCGTGCGCGCTGCCGTCATATTCGATCAGCTGCGCGCCCGGAATGGCCTTGGCCGATGCGCGGCCGGTGGCGTCGATCGGCACCGTCGCATCCTTGGTCCCGTGGATGATCAAGGTCGGGGCGGTGAAGTTCTTCAGGTCTGGACGGAAGTCGGTCGTGGCGAACGCCTTGGCCGCACCGAGCGTCGAGCGCAGCCCCGCCAGCATCGTCTGGCGCCACGAGTTCATCAGTACTTCGTCGCTGACCGGCGAAGACATCGCGCCGACCCCATAGAAGTCCTTGAAGAAGCCAGTGAAGAAATGCTCGCGGTCCTTCTTCATGCCCGCGGTCATCTCGTCGAAGGTCGCTTGCGGCACGCCGTTGGGGTTATCGTCGGTTTTGAGCATGTACGGCACGACCGCGCTGATCAGCACCGCCTTCGACGTCCGGCCCGGATATTTCGTCTGGAACCGCGCGACTTCGCCGCCGCCCATTGAGAAGCCGACGATTGCCACCGAGCCGCTGATTCCGGCGTCGTCGAGGATCGCCGCGACGTCGTCAGTGAACGTGTCGTAATCATAGCCGTCCCACGGCTGATCCGACCGGCCGAAGCCGCGGCGATCGGGAATGATGCAGCGCTTGCCGCTTTCCGCGAGCGCGAGCGCGGCATCATCGAAGGTGTCGCCGGTCAGCGGCCAGCCGTGCAGCAGGACGACCGGATCGCCTTTGCCCCAATCCTTATAATAGAGGCGGGTTCCGTCTTTGGCTTTGGCGTACGGCATGGGTCGTCCTTTCACTGGGAGGGGGATGCAATCGGTCAACGTTGGCGGGACCAATCCGTTGCCGACTGCTGGCCGAACGGGGCGGGGCGTTGGTCTGGTGCGGCTTGCCCCCACCAGCGGGGGCCGATACCGGCAGCCGCTCAACACTCGAGAGGAGCCCGCGATGCGAGGATATTGGACCGTGACCGTGGCGTGCGCTGCGCTAGCCGTGGCGGGCTGCCGGGTGGCCGACACCGACGCTAACCAGGCGGCGGCGGGGTCCGTGCAGGCGAACGATTGGCCGGGCTTCGTCAACGGCTTCATCGCCGCGACCTTCAAGGCCAATCCCGGCTTTGCCGTGGGCCAGGGGCGTCACGAATATGACGGCCAGATCGCCGATTTGTCGCAGCCTGCGATCGCTGCCGAGGTTGCGCGGCTGAAACGCGCGATCATCGACGCGCAAGGCTTCGCCGACGACAAACTCAATCCTGCTCAGCGGACCGAACGCGATTATCTGGTCGCGGTGGCCAAAGGGCAATTGTTCTGGATCGACCCCGCCGGCGCCGATCAGCTGCACACCAATCCGGCGTCGTACCTCGGCGCGGTCGACCCGTCGGTCTATATCACCGTACCCTACGCGCCGCCCGCGCAGCGGCTCAAGTCGTACATCAAATTCCTCCAGAACGTGCCGCGTGCGACCGAACAGATGCGCGCCAACGTCACGACCCCGATGCCGGCGAGCTTCGTCGATTACGCCAAGTCGGCGTTCGCCGGCTTCGTCACTTATTATCCCGGCGACGGGATGAAGGCGTGGGCCGGGGTCGGCACGCCGCAGGATCAGGAAGCGCTCAAGGCGGCGACCGCCAATGCGGTCAAGGCGATGCAGGACACCGTCGCCTGGGTCGAAAGCCAGCGCGCTTCGGCCAAGAGCAATTTCGCGCTCGGGCCGCAGAAATTCCAGCGCATGCTCGCCGATACCGAAATGGTAACGACCCCGATCGCCGAATTAGAACGCATCGGCCGCGCCGACCTTGCCGCCAACCAGAAGTTATTGGGCGAGGCGTGCGCCCGTTACGCCGCCGGCGCGACGATCCCCGCGTGCATGGAGAAAATGAGCGCGAACAAGCCGCAGGGCGGCGCGGTTGCCGGCGCCCGCGCGCAATTGGCCGGACTCAAGCAATTCATTCTCGACAAGAATATCGTCACGATTCCCGGTCCCGAGGAAGCCAAGGTCGAGGAAGCGCCACCCTACAACCGGCAGAATTTCGCCTACATCAACATCCCCGGACCGTATGAAAAGAACCTGCCCTCGGTCTATTATATCGCGCCCGCCGACCCGAGCTGGTCCAAGCCCGAGCAAGAGGCGTTCGTGCCCGGCCAGGCCGATTTGTTGTTCACTTCGGTCCACGAAGTATGGCCCGGCCACTTCCTCAACTTCCTCCACGCCAACCGCTCGAAGGACATCTTCGGGCGGGTGTTCGTCGGCTACGCCTTCGCCGAGGGCTGGGCGCATTACACCGAGGAGATGATGCGCGTCGAAGGCGTCGGCGGCGGCACCGATGAAACGCTCATCGGCCAGCTGTCGAATGCCCTGCTGCGCGACTGCCGCTACCTCTCGGCGATCGGCATGCACACCGGCAGCATGACCCAGCAACAGAGCTTCGCGCTGTTCCAGAACCAATGCTATCAGGACGCCGGCAATGCCCGCCAGCAGGCGGCACGCGGCACCTACGACCCGGCCTATCTCAACTACACGATGGGCAAATTGATGATCCGCAAGCTGCGCGACGACTGGGCGGCGAGCCGCGGCGGGCAGCAAGCGTGGAAGGGCTTCCACGACCAGTTCCTCAGCTACGGCGGCCCGCCGATCCCTTTGGTCCGCCAGCAAATGATGGGCGGCAAGGCCGAAGCGGTGTTTTAGCGCTTTTCGTTCGCTTTATGTTCCGCTAAGCCAACGCGCATGGCCAAGCCCAAAACGCGCTACGTCTGCCAGGCGTGTGGATCGCTGTCGCACCGCTGGCAGGGGCAGTGTGCCGACTGCGCCGAATGGAACACTTTGGTCGCCGAGGCCGCCGAAGTCTCGAACATCTTCGCCGCCAAGCATAATCTGCAAGGCGGCGGGCGCGTGGTGCCTTTGGTCGGACTGGAGACTCCCGCCGCGCTGCCCGAGCGGCTGCCGAGCGGGCTCGCCGAGTTCGACCGCGCGATCGGCGGCGGCATCGTCGCCGGATCGGTGCTGCTGGTCGGCGGCGATCCCGGGATCGGCAAGTCGACTCTGCTGCTCCAGGTCGCGGCGCGGCTCGCCGCCGCCGATCAGCGTGTGGTCTATGTGTCGGGCGAGGAATCGGCCGAGCAGGTGCGGCTGCGTGCGGTCCGGCTTGGGCTCGGGCGCGCGCCGGTCCAGCTCGCCGCCGCGACCAGCGTGCGCGATATATTGACCACCGTCGCCAACGACCCGCCGGCATTGCTCGTGGTCGATTCGATCCAGACCATGCACAGCGATTTGATCGAGGGCGCGCCGGGCACGGTCAGCCAGGTCCGCGCCTCGGCGCAGGAGCTGGTGCGCTTCGCCAAAGATCGAGGCACCGCAGTGGTGCTGGTCGGCCACGTCACCAAGGACGGCAACATCGCCGGCCCGCGCGTGCTCGAACATATGGTCGACACGGTCCTCAGCTTCGAGGGCGAACGCAGCCATCAATATCGCATCCTCCGCGCGATCAAGAACCGCTTCGGCGGCACCGACGAGATCGGCGTATTCGCGATGGAGACCGAGGGGCTGACCGAGGTTCCCAACCCGAGCGCGCTGTTCCTCACCCATCGCGGCGAACCAGTCAGCGGCACCAGCGTGTTCCCGGCGATCGAGGGCAGCCGCCCGGTGCTGGTCGAGATCCAGGCGTTGGTCGTACGGCTGGCAAGCGGAGCGACGCCGCGCCGCGCCGCGGTTGGCTGGGACAGCGGGCGGCTGGCGATGATCCTCGCGGTGCTCGAGGCGCGGTGCGGGATGAGTTTCGCCACCGCCGAGGTCTATCTCAACGTCGCTGGCGGTTATCGCCTGAGCGACCCCGGTGCCGATCTCGCGGTGGCGGCGGCATTGGTCTCGGCACTGTCCGAGCGGCCGGTGCCGAGCGAATGCGTGGTGCTCGGCGAAATCGCGCTGTCGGGCGAAATTCGCCCGGTCGCGCACGCCGGGCTGCGGCTCAAGGAATCGGCCAAGCTCGGCTTCGAACAGGCGTGGGTGCCCAAGGGAACGAAGGGCGGCGAAGCCTTGCAATCGGCCGAATTCGCCAATTTGCGCGGGCTGGTCGAGCAGATCGTGGGGCGCTGACGCGCGCTTAGCCGACCTTTTTCCAAGGGTCCGTAAACTGCCCCTTGATCGGCATGGCGAAGACGCGCCTTCGACCTTCGCGCCGTCAAATTAAGCCGCAGCGGCCTCAGCGCGCCTCGCGCGCGGCGTCGATCCGGACAAATTTCAATCGGTAGGCCGAGCGAC
>JBDSTQ010000005.1:0-12445 GCA_039928195.1 Sphingomicrobium sp. | reverse complement strand
GGCGATGATCCAGCATTGCTGCGCAAGCTCCACCGCGCGATCGCCGCGGTCGGCGAGAGCATCGACGGGCTGCAATTCAACAAGGCTGTAGCCGCGGTTTACGAGCTGACCAGCGCGATCGAGAAAGCGCCCGCTTCGGCCGACCGCGATGCCGCGATCGACGACCTGCTGCGATTGATCGCGCCGATGGCGCCGCATCTTGCCGAGGAGGCGTGGGCGGCGCGCGGCAAGGCGACCATGGTCGTCGACAGCGGCTGGCCGATCGCCGATGCCGCGCAACTGGTCGACGAGCAGGTGACCATCGCTGTGCAGATCAACGGCAAGTTGCGCGACACGCTAAGCGCCCCCCGCGGGCTCGACCGCGCCGCCACCGAGGCGCTCGCGCTGACGTCCGAAAAGGTCCAACGGCAGCTTGACGGGAATGCGCCGCGCAAGGTGATCGTGGTCCCCGACCGCCTGGTCAACATCGTCGCATGACCCGCCGCGCGCTCCTCCTGACGCTGTTGCCGCTGGCGTTGTCGAGCTGCGGGCTGCGGCCGCTGTACGGCGGCGGCGCCGGCAGCGACGTCGCGGCGACGCTCCACGCGGTCAATGTCGGCCCGATCGCCGGGCAGTCGGGCTGGCTGGTGCGCAACAAGTTGATCGACCGCCTCGATACCGGCGGCAGCGCAGCGCCGACCTATCGCCTAGACGTTACGCTCAACGACAATATCACCGCGTTCGGGATCCGTGGCGACCGCGCCGCGACGCGCGAACGGCGGACCTTGCGCGCGCGCTTCCAGCTGGTCAGCCTAACCACCGGAACGGTCGTGCTCGACGCTACCGCGGGATCGGATTCGGGGATCGACGTGGTCAGCTCCGAATATGCGACCGTCGCCGCCGAGCAAACCGCGCTCGAGCAATTGTCCGATATCCTGGCAGACCAGATCGTCGCCCGGCTCGGGCTGTTCGCCGCGCGCACGCGCTCTTCGAAGTGAAGCCGCGCTGATGAGGTTGGGCGCATGAAGCCGGCCAAGGGAGCGATCGGCCGCGCGGTCGACCAGCCCGACCAGCGCCATCGCTTGTTCCTGATGTTCGGGCCCGACAATGCGCAAGCCCGCGCGCTCGGCGACCGGCTGGTTGAGGCGCTCGGCGCGAGCCGGCTGTTGATCAGCGGCGCGTCGGTCAAGAGCGACCCCGCCAGCCTCGCCGACGAAGCGGGGGCGATGAGCCTGTTCGGCGGCAAGCGCGTGGTGTGGGTCGAGCCGGCCGGCGAAGATGTACTTGCCGGTGTCACCGCATTGTTCGAGGCGCCGCCGCCCGAAAGCCCGGTGGTGGCGATCGCCGGGGAGCTCAAGTCGAGCTCGGGCTTGCGCAAGCTTGCCGAGGGATCGCCGCTGGCGGTGGCGATCGGCTGCTATCCGCCAAGCGACGAGGATGCGGTGCGGATGGTGGTCGAGATTGGCCGCCGCCACGGGCTCGAGATCGCGAGCGAGGTCGCGGCGCGGGTCGCGGCGAGCTGCGACAATGACCGTGCTCTGGTCGCGCAGGAGCTGATCAAGCTCGCGCTTTACCTCGACGCGTCGACCAATGCGCCGCGGCGGCTCGAGCATGACGCGCTCGACGCGGTCGGCGCGGAGAATGCCGAGGGCAATATGCTGCGGCTCGCCGATTGGGCGCTGAATGGCGACCTCGCGCGGCTGACTGGGGAGTTGGCGCATTTGTCGGCGGCGGGGAGCGAGGCAATTCCGGTGGTTCGCGCGCTTCAACGGCGGCTGCTTCAGCTGGCCCCGGCGCGCGCCCAAGTGGAGCGTGGGCGGAGTCCAAACGACGTCATGGCGGCACTTGGTAAGTCGTTGTTCTGGAAGGATAAGGAGCTGCTTGGTCAGCTTTTGACGAAATGGGACGCGAAGCGGCTGTCGGCGCTGTCTGAGCGGGTCGGGGCGCTTGAACGCGATCTGATGTTCTCGCCCGTGCCCGAACGCGATGCGCTCGGCGAGGAATTGATCGCGATCGCGCGAGCGGCGCGGCGGAGTTAGATCGGCTCGCCGCTGAGCCGCTGGCAGATCATGTCGAGTTGATCGAGCGACGAATAATTGAGGGTGACCGCGCCACCCTGCCCCTTGTGCGCGACCGAGACCTTGAGGCCGAGCATGTCGCCCAACTGGCGTTCGAGCGCGGCGAGATCTGAATTGGGCGTACGCTCGGTCAGGACGAGCTCGCCCGGACCCTGTTTGGCGCGCTTGGCGCGGGCTTCGGCCTGGCGCACCGATAGACCCTTGGCGACGATTTCACGGGTAAGGCCCTCGGGGTCGGGCGACGAAGCCACCGCCCGTGCGTGCCCCATGCTGATATCGCCGCGCATTAGCGCCTTGCGCACGCTCTCGGGCAGATCGAGCAGGCGCAGAAGATTGGCGACATGGCTTCGCGACTTGTGGACGATCTTGGCGAGGTCGTCCTGGGTGTGCCCGTGGCGCGCAATCAGCTGGCGATAGCCGTCGGCCTCCTCGATCGCATTGAGGTCCTCGCGCTGGATATTCTCAATCAGCGCGAGTTCGGCGGTGGTCCCGGCGTCGACGTCGCGGACAATCGCGGGGATACTGTGAAGCCGCGCGCGCTGCGCCGCGCGCCAGCGGCGCTCGCCGGCGATGATCACGAAGCCGTCGCCGTCGGGTCGCAACAAGATCGGCTGGAGCACGCCGCGCTCGCCGATCGACTGCGCGAGCTCGTTGAGCGACGCCTCATCGAAATGCGACCGCGGCTGATCGGGATTGGGTTTGATGCGCGATATCTCGACATCGCGAATGCCCTCGCCGCTCGCCCCTGAGGCAGCAGCGGGCGCGCGCACCGAATCGCCGAGCAGTGCCGACAGACCCTTGCCGAGACCCTTGGCGGCCTTCTCGCTCATGCCGCCTCGGCGAGGTGAGGCAAGCGGCCGATGAGTTCGCGCGCGAGCCGGATATAGGCTTCGGAGCCGGTGCATTTGAGGTCGTAGATCAGCGCCGGCAGGCCGTGGCTCGGCGCTTCGGACAAGCGCACATTGCGCGGTACGATGGTCTCGAAAACCGTCGTCCCGAGGCACGCGCGGACGTCTTCGGCGACTGCCTGGCTGAGATTGTTACGGCGATCAAACATTGTCAAAGCGACCCCGACGATGGCCAGCTCGGGATTGAACGCGCGGCGGATCCGCTCGACCGTCGAGAGCAATTGGCTGAGCCCCTCTAGAGCGAAGAATTCGCATTGCAGCGGCACCAGCAAATGGCGCGCGGCGACCAGGGCATTGACGGTCAGCAGACCGAGCGACGGGGGGCAGTCGATCAGGCAAATGTCCCAGCGCGTTGCCGCCGCCGTGAGCGCCTTGTCGAGCCGGTGCGCGCGGTCCTCGGCGCCGACCAGCTCGACCTCGGCGCCCGACAGGTCAACCGTCGCCGGCAAGATGTCGAGGCGGGTGACGCGCGTCGCGATCGCCGCGTCGGCGATCGCGACATCGTCGATCAGCACGTCGTAGCTCGAGCGCTCGCGCTGGCTCTGCGCAATTCCCAGCCCAGTCGAGGCGTTGCCCTGGGGGTCGAGGTCGACGAGAAGGACACGCGACCCGATTGCGGCGAGCGCGGTGGCGAGATTGATCGCGGTCGTGGTCTTGCCCACCCCGCCCTTCTGATTGGCAATTGCGATGCGGATCATTGCCTGCGTTTCGCCTTCACTTGCGTGAGGATCAGGATGGTTGCCGCGGGATCGGTCTCGCTCGGCACCTCACGCACCGTACAGTGCCAGCTAAGCCGCGCCTCCGCCAGTTCGGATTTGACCTTTTTTCCCTTGGGCAGGACCCAGACCGTGCCGGGATGCGACAGATGCACGGCCATTCGGAGCAAACGGTCGAGCGGCGCCACGGCGCGCGCGGTAATTACGTCAAACTTTCCGATGACGTGCTCGACGCTGGCGCATTCGACCCCGGCATTGGCGAGGTCGAGCCGGGCGATGGTCGAACGGAGAAAGTCCGCGCGCAGTTTGCGCGGCTCGATCAGGCACACTGACGCCGCGCTGAGGCAGGCGAGGACGATCCCGGGAAGACCCGCACCCGAACCGATGTCCGCCACCGAGCCGCGCGGTATGAGCGCCATCAACTGCGCCGAATCGACGATGTGACGCTGCCACAGGTTTTCGATCGTCGATGTAGAAACGAGGTTTTGTTTCGTGTTGGCTTCGATCAGGAGACTTTGGAAGAGCTCCAGCCGGTCCAATGTTTCACGTGAAACATTTTCCAGTGACGTCATGCGGCGAGAGCGTGGCGCGCAGCCGCGACGTGTAGCGCGGCGAGGGCCGCCGGTGTCACGCCAGCGATGCGCGACGCCTGATCGAGCGTTTCCGGACGCGCCGTCTCGAGCCGCTCAACCATTTCATTCGACAGCCCAGCGACGTGCGCGAAGTCGAGGTCGCGCGGGATGTGCGCGGCGGAGTCGCGTTGGATCGCCGCCCACTCGCGCGCTTGCCGCTCAACATAGGGGCGGTAGAGGGCATCAGCCTGACCCTCCTCGCTCTCACCCCAACCGGCGCCATGTCGCTGAGCAAGATGCGAATGGATGTGCGCGGCGCGTTCGGCTGACACGCATCCGATTGCCGCCGCTGCTGCGCCCAGGCGCGTCGTGGCATTGTCAGCGCGCAACGACAGCCGGTTCTCGGCGCGCGCGGTCATCATCCGATAGGGCTCGCTGACTCCCTGGAGGACGAGGTCGTCGATCATTACCCCGATATAACTCGTCCGCCGGTCGAACTGCACCGGTCCCAGACCGAGCGCGGCGGCGGCGGCGTTCAAACCCGCGACAAGACCCTGCGCCGCGGCTTCTTCATAGCCGGTGGTGCCATTGATCTGGCCCGCGAGATACACGCCCGGGGCGTCGCGCGCTTCGAGCGAACTGTCGAGCCGGCGCGGGTCGACATACTCATATTCGACCGCATAGCCGGGGCGGACGATCTCAGCGCGCTCAAGCCCGGTGATGGTGCGGACGAATTCGGTTTGTACGTCGGCGGGAAGTGACGTCGAAATGCCGTTGGGATAGACCAGAGCGTCGGTCAAACTCTCGGGTTCGAGGAAGATCTGGTGACCGTCGCGCCCGCCAAAGCGCTTGACCTTATCTTCGATCGACGGGCAATAGCGCGGGCCGCGTCCGGCAATCGCTCCCGCGAAGAGCGGAGAACGGTCGAAATTATTGGCGATCACTTCATGCGTCTGCGGCGTCGTGCGCGTGATCGCGCAGCGCAGTTGCGGCGCTCGCCGGGTCGGCGGCAGTGCCGACATGGACCACATTTCGCGGTCGCCCGGCTGCTCGGCCAAAACACCCCAATCGATGGTCCGCGCATCAAGTCGTGGCGGCGTTCCGGTCTTAAGCCGCCCCTGCCCCAGGCCGATTTCGCGGACTTGTTGCGCGAGCGCCGACGAGGCGCGTTCGCCCGACCGCCCACCGTTAATCGCTTTGTCGCCGATGAACATCCGCGCGTCGAGAAACGTCCCGGTGGCGATCACGACCGAGCGGCAGTCGAGCAACCCGAAATCGGTATGCACCCCGCACGCGCGGCCATTGCGCAACTCCAGCCGAGTCGCCTCGCCGATGACAATCTCGACGCCAGCATCGACCAACATCTCGTCAATCGCCGCACGATAGAGAAAGCGATCGGCCTGGACGCGCGGACCCCACACCGCCGGACCTTTGCTCCGGTTGAGCATGCGGCGGTGGATTGCGGCGCGATCGGCAGCACGTGCCATGAGACCGTCGAAGACGTCGAGCTCGCGCACGAGATGACCTTTGCCGACTCCGCCGATCGACGGATTACAACTCATCTGCCCGGCGTCTTCGGCTCGGAAGGTAAGCAAGCCAACTTTCGCGCCGCGGCGGGCGGCAGCGGTTGCGGCCTCACAGCCCGCATGGCCAGCGCCAATGACTATGACGTCAAACATGCTACGCAGATAGCCCAGGATTGTTTCACGTGAAACAGCGCTATTTGCCCAAGCAGAACCGACTGAAAAGCGCGTCGAGCAAGTCGTCAATACCGGCCCGGCCAGTGAGCCGGTCGAATGCGTGGCGAGCCTGGCGTAGCCCATCGGCCACGACGGCCAAATCAAGTGATTGTAACGTAGCCGTAATGGAGTTATTGGCATCAGCCACTTCATCAGCCTGCCGGCGATTCAGCGAAATCATGTCGGCCGCCGGAAGCACTGCTTCCGCCGCGCGCTGAATCGCCGACAGCAATTCCGGCAAACCGGCGCCGGTCAAGCTCGACACAGCAATCCGTCCTGCCGGAACGTCGACGCGCCCGGGCAGATCGGCCCTGGCGTGCGCTAAAAGCGTGACCGAATGCACGGGCGCGGGCTCGTCGCCGAGCCACAGCAGGACGTCGGCACCCTCAATTAAGGCCGCAACGCGCGCGACGCCGATCGCCTCGACCGCGTCGGGCGAATCGCGCAATCCAGCGGTGTCTGTGAGCACAATCGGTACTCCCCCAAGCGCCAGCGGGACCTCGATATGATCGCGCGTGGTGCCAGGGGAAGCACTGACGATCGCGCGATCATATCCTGCTATCGCATTGACTAGACTGGACTTTCCGGCGTTAGGCGGCCCCGCGACGACGACCTTCACGCCGTCCTTGAGCGGTTCGGCGCGGGGCCGCGCAATCCACGCGCGCAGATCGCCGGCAAGCACCGCGCAATCGGCGCGCAATCCCGCATCATCGCCGCCGCCGTCCTCGTCGGCATAGTCGATCGCCTGCTCGGCGCGCGCCGACAGCGCCACGACCCGCTCGCGCCAGCCTTCGATCACATCACGCAGCCCGCCCCCGGCGATCCGCAGCGCTGCCTTGCGCTGCGCTTCGGTTTCGGCCGCAATAAGGTCGGCAAGCCCTTCGGCCTGGGTCAGGTCGATGCGACCGAGTGCGAAGGCGCGGCGGGTGAATTCGCCAGGTTCGGCCTCGCGCAGCCCCGGCTGGGCGGCGAGCGCGGTCAGGACCGCGGCGACCACCGCGCGGCCACCATGGCAGTGCAGTTCGACGATATCCTCGCCGGTCGCGCTAGCGGGTCCGTCGAAGCGCAGCATCAGTGCTTGGTCGAGCAATGCTCCGGTCGCCGGATCGACGAGCTTGCGCACCACATGCGTCCGCACGGGCGGAAGGCTTCCACCAAGCGCTTCTCCCGCGCGATGGGCGGCTGCGCCGCTAATGCGGATGATCGACACCGCCGCCGGCGGTCGGCCGCTCGACAAGGCAAAGATGGTGTCCGACGGCATTGCCAAGCTCGGGCCTAGGTGAAGAACGGGGCAATGACCGGCGCGACGTGACCGGCGCCTTCCCAGATCATCTTCAGGGCAACATAAAAAATGACCAGCAAGCCGACCCAGGCGATCCATTTGTAGCGGTGGATGTAGCGCGCAATGACATTGGCCGCGACACCCATCAGCAGCACCGACAGGACCAGCCCGAATACCATCACCCACGGGTGATCACGCGCCGCGCCGGCGACCGCGAGGACATTGTCGAGGCTCATGCTGACATCGGCCACCGCGACGCCCCATACTGCCGAGCGGAAGCTCTTGGCGGCCTTGAGGCCCGAATCCTCGTCGCCGACGATCTCTTCGGATCCCGGGCTCTCGTCTTTCTCGCGCAGCTCGCGGTACATTCGCCAGCCCACCCACATCAGGAGCAGCCCGCCGGCGAGCACCAGACCGACAATTTGCAGCAATTGACTGACGATCAGCGCGAAGATCACCCGCAGGACGAGCGCGGCGATGACGCCGATCAGGATGACCTTGCGGCGCTGCTCGGTCGGCAGACCCGCGGCAAGCGCACCGACGACGATCGCATTGTCCCCGGCGAGCACGAGATCGATCGCGAGGATTTCGAAGAAAACGGCGATCGCCCCAGGCGTCAGATAAGTGGCGAAATCCATCACCCTGCCTAGCCGAGGCCGAGCACGCTCCTCAAGCCCAGGATATGCTCGCCGCCAACCCAGCCTTCGTAGATCATCTGGCCGGCGACCCACAGGATCACCGCCAGGCCGATATAATTGATCCAGTGATAGCGCTGGATGAGCCGTGCGACATAGCTTGCTGCAAAGCCCATGAAGAGCACCGAAAAGGTCAGCCCGATGAACAACAGCGCTGGATTCTCGCGCGCGATCGAGGCGACCAGCAGGACATTGTCGAGGCTCATGCTGAGATCGGCGATGGTGATCTGGATCGCCGCTTGAAGCAAAGTCTTGGTGCGCGGCGGCCCCTCGACCTGGGGCGTGTCGGGATCGTCGGCAATGACCACCGCGGTCGGCCGCAGCTCCTGGATCATATTGTAAGCAACCCACAGCAGCAGCAGCCCGCCGGCGAACACCAGCCCGGTGATTTGCAGCAACTGGGTCGCGAGCACGGCAAAGGTGACCAGGAACACCAGCGCCATGGTCACGCCGAACATCAGCACCTTGCGCCGGTCACGCTCGGGCAGCCCCGAGGCGAGCGACCCCATGATCACGACATTGTCGCCGGCCATGGTCAGGTCGCCGATGATGATCTGACCAAGCTTGGCGAGCCCGCCGGCGGTCAGCACCGCGCCAAAATCCATCGATTCAAACATCAGCGCGGCTCCTTCGCCAGCTTACTGATTCATGCTGTTGAAGAAATCCTCATTCGACTTGGCGTCCTTCATCTTGTCGAGCAGGAATTGCATCGCGTCGATCGTGCCCATCTGCATCAGGATGCGGCGCAGCACCCACATTTTGGTCAGGGTGTTCTGGTCGACCAGCAATTCTTCCTTGCGGGTGCCCGACTTGCCGACGTCGAGCGAGGGGACGATGCGCTTGTCGCTGACCTTGCGGTCGAGCACGATCTCGCTGTTGCCGGTGCCCTTGAACTCCTCGAAGATGACCTCGTCCATCTTCGAGCCGGTATCGATCAAGGCGGTCGCGATGATCGACAGCGAACCGCCTTCCTCAATATTGCGCGCGGCGCCGAAGAAGCGCTTGGGCCGCTGCAACGCATTGGCGTCGACGCCGCCGGTCAGGACCTTGCCCGATGATGGCACGACGGTGTTGTAGGCGCGCCCGAGACGGGTGATCGAATCGAGCAGGATGACGACATCCTTTTTATGCTCGACCAGGCGCTTGGCCTTTTCGATGACCATTTCGGCGACCTGGACGTGGCGCTGGGTGGGCTCGTCGAAGGTCGACGAAATGACCTCGCCATGGACCGAACGCTGCATGTCGGTGACTTCCTCGGGGCGCTCGTCGATCAGCAGGACGATCAGGATCACCTCGGGATTATTGTCGGTGATCGCGCGCGCGATATTCTGCAGCAGCACGGTCTTGCCGGTGCGCGGCGGGGCGACGATCAACGCGCGCTGGCCCTTGCCCAAGGGTGCGACGATGTCGATCACCCGCGCGCTCTTGTCCTTGATCGTCGGATCGAGCGTGTCGAGCTTGAGTTTCTTGTCGGGATAGAGCGGCGTCAGATTGTCGAAATTGACGCGATGGCGGACGGTTTCGGGATCGTCGTAATTGATCAGGGTAACGCGGGTCAGAGCGAAGTAACGCTCGCCATCCTTGGGGCCGCGGATCTCGCCCTCGACGGTGTCGCCGGTGCGCAGACCATAGCGGCGGACCATCGGCGGCGGGACGTAGATGTCGTCGGGGCCGGCGAGATAATTGGCTTCAGGGGAACGCAGGAAACCGAAGCCGTCGTTGAGCACTTCGATCGTTCCCGAACCCATGATCTCGGCGCCTTGCTCGGCTTTGATCTTGAGGATCGAGAACATCAGATCCTGCTTGCGCATGGTCGAGGCGGCCTCGACGCCAAGCTCCTCGGCCAACGCCACAAGTTCGGCCGGCTTGTTCTTTTTGAGTTCTTTGAGATGCATGACTGATCTTTTCTTGGGGATGCGGCGGCAGAAAAACTGGCCGCCGAACGTGCAGCAGGACGCTGCAGGGGAGGAGCGGCGCCGGCGGGAAGAAAGATTGGCCGAGAGTCGCTGGGCTGCGAGGTATGAAGCGCTGGGCCTCGTGTCAATCGCAGCGCGGGAAAGAGATTAGAAAGGCCGGACGATCACCAGCACGACGATGAGCGCGGCGACGATCCCCGGGACTTCGTTGATTAAGCGCACCGCACGACCCGACAACGGGCGCTGACCGTTGGCGAGCTTGCGTCCGTAGAGGCCAAGCCAGCCCTGATAGCCGGTGAGCAATATCACCAGCGCCAATTTGGCCTGGAGCCAAGGCGCACCGAATGCATCGAGATGGACGGCAAGCATCAGTCCGAGAATCCACACCGCGAGCATTGCCGGGGTGAGGATGATTGAACGAACCCGCGATTCGCGTTCGATCCACGCGCGGTCGTCGGGCGAACCGGGAGCGGTCTCCTGGTGATAGACGTAGAAACGCGGAAGCAGGAACAGGCCCGCCATCCAGAAAATGACGAAGGTGACATGCGCGGCTTTGACCCACAGATAGGCCGGTCCGAGGAATCCGCTCAGCTCGCTCAATGCCACCCCTTCACCGTTGCCAAAAGCTGCTCGACATGGCTCACCGGCGTGTCCTGCTGGATGCCGTGGCCGAGGTTGAAGATGTGCGGGCGGCCACGCAGCGCGTCAAGGATATGTCGCGCCGCGGCGTCGAGGGTTTCACCTCCGGCGATCAACGCGAGCGGATCGAGATTGCCCTGAACCGGCAGACCGGCGGGCAATTCGCGGTCGGCCCACGAGGGATCGACGGTCTCGTCAAGGCCGACGGCATCGACCGCGGTCTCGCGCGCATACGCCGCGAGCTTGCCCCCGGCGCCTTTGGGAAAGCCAATCACGCGAACGCCCGGGTGGCGCTCGTGGAGCGCGGCAACGAGGCGCGCGGTGGGGGCGATCACCCAACGCTCGAATTCGGCCGGAGCGAGGCTTCCAGCCCAGCTGTCGAACAATTGCAAGACTTCGGCGCCGGCGGCGATCTGGCCCGTGAGATAATCGAGCGTGACCGCCTCGATCCGCGCGATGATCGCGGCGAAAGCCCCCGGATCGCGATAGGCGAGGCGCCGCGCCTCGGCCTGTTCGCGACTGCCCTGCCCCGCGACCATGTACGTAGCGACGGTCCACGGGCTTCCGGCAAAGCCGATCAAAGTGGTGCCGGTAGACAACGCCAGTGAGACTTTGGCGACGGTCGCGTAAATTGGATCGAGTCGCGCTGGATCGGCGGTCAGCTGATCGAGCGCACCGGTCAGTAGCGGCGGGGTCAGCCGCGGCCCCTCGCCGGCCACAAACGTGAGATCCTGGCCGATCGCGTAGGGGACGATGAGGATATCGGAAAACAGGATCGCCGCGTCGAGTTGGGGAAAGCGGCGCAGCGGCTGCAGCGTAACTTCGGCCGCGGCGTCGCTGTCATAGACCAGATTGAGGAAGCTTCCGCGCTCGGCGCGAAGATCTCGATATTCGCGCAAATAGCGCCCCGCCTGGCGCATCATCCACAGCGGCGGGGGATCGACCCGCTCACCGCCAAGAACGCGAAGAATGGGCTTGGCGGCGACCACGCTGGCCGCATCGCCGGACGTCAAAGCCACCCCTCTTCACTCCTATATATATTAGAATCTTAGAAAATAGATGATGTAGTAGAGCGCTGGATAGCGGGGTTTAGGCGCGGCTTCCGGACTTGCCAACACGCCCGCGCCGGAATGATTGAGGCGAACCGGCGAGTCGCCCGCAACCGCTCCCGTGACTCACAGCCTGGGGATCGATTTCATCCCCGGGGATGAATTTCGGGGCGCCTGCCGGGCGATTGGGGACAGAAGCGCGATTGAGACTGTCCACCGCTCCGCGCTACTGCGCCACAGCGGCTTTTCCACAAGGTTGTTCATGGACTTGATTCTCGGTTCCTCCAGCGCGATCCGGCGCGCCATGCTCGCGGCGGCGGGCGTCGAGTTTCGCGTGATTGCCGCGGGGATTGACGAAGCCGCGCTGAAGGACGGCGGGAGCCCGACGGAGGTCGCGCAGCGGCTCGCCGACGCCAAAGCGTTGGCGGTTTCGGCCGCGCAGCGCGATGCGTGGGTGATCGGCAGCGACAGCTTGGCGAGCGTTGACGGGCGGTGCTTCGACAAGCCGAACGACCGTGAGCAGGCCGCCGAACATCTGCGTTTCTTTTCGGGAAAGACGATCAAGCTGACGAGCGCGGTCGCGCTGGCCAAGGACGGTCGCGTCGATTGGCGCGAGGCCGACACCGCGCGGCTCGATGTGCGCGAATTGTCCGACGCGTTCATCGCTTCCTACCTCGCTGCGGAATGGCCCGAAGTCGGCTATTGCGTCGGGGTGTTTCGGCTGGAGGGGCGCGGCGTCCAATTGTTCGAGGCGATCGATGGCGACCATTTCACGATTCTGGGCATGCCGTTGCTACCATTGCTCGGCGCATTGCGGACGCGCGGGCTGATCGCAGCATGATCAAAATCGCGCTGACCGGATCGATCGGCAT
>JBDSTQ010000004.1:0-4176 GCA_039928195.1 Sphingomicrobium sp. | reverse complement strand
GCACCAGTGCACAGCTTGCGCCGCCGCGCGAACGGAGAACATATGGATTTCCGGCTGACTGACGACCAGCGTCAACTGCAGGATGCGGCACGTAACTTTGCCCGCGCCGAACTGCCGGAAATCGCCGCGCAGCTTGAGCGCGATAACCTTCCGCCGCCGCGCGCGCTGGTCAAACGCTATGCCGCGATGGGCTTCCTTGGAATTAACGTTCCGCAATCCCTCGGCGGACTCGGTCTGGGCAATCTCGAAGCGCTCATCGTGCTTGAGGAATTCGCCAAGATTTCGAGCGCGGTTGCCTTCCCGATCTTCGAATCGATGGTCGGCCCGGTGCGCGCGATCGAGCATTTCGGCAGCGACGAACTCAAGCAGCGCGTCGTGCCCCAAGTGTGCGCGGGCGAAATGGTAGTCGCCGTCGCGATGTCCGAACCCGAGGCCGGCAGCGCGTTGACCGACCTCAAGACGCGCGGCCAATTGCGCGGCGACATTCTCGTGCTCAACGGCACCAAGCGCTGGTGCTCGGGCGGCGGCCATGCCGATGCCTATGTCGTCTATTGCCGCCTCAGCGACGACCCCGGCGCCAAGGGCATTGGCGCGGTGCTGGTCGAGAAGGACGCGCCGGGGTTGAGCTTCGGACCCAACGAACATCTGATGGGGTTTCGCGGGATTCCCTCGGCCGACCTCAATTTCGACGATTGCGAGGTTCCGGCAGGCAACATCATCGTCCCCGCAGGCGGCTTCAAGCGATTGATGGAAGCGTTCGATCTCGAGCGCTGCGGCAATGCGACGATGGCGCTCGGCCAGGCCTCGGGGGCGCTCGAGGACGTGCTGATCTACGTCCAGGAGCGCAAGCAGTTCGGCAAGGCGCTGGCCGAATTCCAGGCGGTGCAGCTCAAGCTCGCCGAAATGCAGATGAAAGTCGACGCGGCGCGGCTGCTGATCTGGCGCGCGGCGGTCAATGCCGAAGATGGGCTGCCGAGCGTGCTCGACAGCTCGATTGGCAAATGCTTCGCCAATGGCATTGCGCGCGAAGTCACCGGCGACGCGATGCAGCTGATGGGGGCTTACGGCTATTCCAAGGAATTCCCGATCGAGCGGCGGCTACGCGACAGCTGGGGCTGGGGCATCGCCGGCGGCGCGATCGACATCCAACAGGTCAATATCGCCGGCGCGATGCTCGGCCGCCGCTTCGACCAGAGGCGCTGATGGGCTTCGAGCGGGTCGCCGCTGTGGCCGACGTTTCCGACGGCGCCAACAAGGCCTTCGACATCGCCGGCCGCCAGCTGTTGATCGCCCGCGCGCCGATGGGCCTGTTCGCGGTCGGCGCGATCTGCACCCACCAGCAGACCGCACTTGAAGGCGGCAAAATGAAGGGCTGTTTCCTGTTTTGCCCGTTGCATGGCGTCAGGTTCGACCTGCGCGACGGCCGCCCCGCGGGGACGCTAACCGACCGGCCGCTGCCGACCTGGCCGGTCAAGATCGAAGGTAATGACATTTTCGTCGACTTTGGCGAGCGGTGATGCGCGTCCTCCACATTATCGCCAGCCCGCGCGGCGCGCGCTCTCGCTCGCGCGCGGTGGCCGTCCACTTCCTCCAGCATCTGGCCGGCGCGGAGGTCGCCGAGCTCGACCTGTGGTCGACGGCCCTGCCCGATCTCGATGGCGCCATGCTCGAGAGCCGTTACCGGCTGATCAACGGCCAGCCGGTCGAGCCCGGCTTCGAAGCGCAATGGGCGGAGTTGCGCGCACGGGTCGATCATCTGCTGAGTTTCGATCTGTGGCTGTTCTCGACGCCGATGTGGAACTTGGGCGTGCCCTACCGGCTCAAACATTATCTCGATCTGGTGATTCAGCCGACCATGGCCTTCACCAACGATGCGGCCGGCGGAATCGATGCTCACGGCGTCGGCAAGATCGCGGTGCTGATCGGTGCCAGCGCACTCGACATCCGTCCTCAATCGCCGCTCGCCGCGCTCGACTTCCAGCTCGCCCACGTCGCGCAATGCCTGCGCGTCTATTTCGGCCTGTCCGAGGTCCACGAAATCCGCGCCGCACCCACTTTCGGCGACGATCGGACCGTTGATCGGGCGATGGCCGCAGCGCGGATCCACGCGCAGGCGCTGGCGATCAGCCTGGTGGAACGCGGCGGTGGACGAGGTTGATCGACTTGAACCGAAGCACCGTCGCGCCCGTCTGGTTGGTCAGGCGATATTGGGTGATCGCGGTGCCGCGGTCAGTCCGGCTGCGCGACGGGATCAGCTCGAGGATCTGCGAATGGGCGACGACCGTGTCGTTGGGACGCAGCGCATTCTCCAGGCGGAAGTCGTCGAAGCCGACGCCACACACGAAATCGATGTCGCCGTTCATTCCATGGTCGAGCTGGCGCCACACCGCGAGCACGAACACACCGCTCGCGACCACTTCGCCGAATGTTGATTCTCGCGCCGCCTCGGGATCGGCGTGGAACCACTGCGGATCATACGCCCGCGCGAACGCGACCATTTCCTCGCCCGACACCGTGCGCGGCTCGGACATGCGCACCTCGCCAACCACGAGATCCTCGAATTTGCGCGGCGGGCGGATCACGCGCGATAGTCTTTCCAGCTCGGCAGCCGCTCGGGATAATCGGCCTCGGCCGACTGATCGTAGGCCCGCATCCGGTCACCCGCCCCAAGGATTGCGGGATAATCGCTCAGCGGCACATAATAGAGAAACGACAGCGCGCGCTCGGCGAAGCGCCACTCACCGTCCTCGCGCCGATAGATGTCGTCATAGCGCAGCGCGGTCACCATCGTCGTCTGGTTGCGCCACAGTTCGGCATGCGCCGACAATAGGCCTTCGGCGCGATCGGGATCGTCGCCACAGCGGATCCAGTGATCGTGGCTGACGTGGTTCGACGGGCCGAGCACGGCGAAGCGCTGCTCATATTGGCGGAGCACCGCATCGCGTCCGCGCGCGTCCATCACGCCGTCGCGCGAAAAGACCCGGGCGTCGGCGGTGAACAGATCGGCGACCGCGGCGAGGTCGTGATTGTCGATCGCGAAGCAATAGCGCGCGGCGAGCGCGCGAATTGCGCTTTCGGCTTCCAGCCGGTCGATGCGCGCGGCAAGATCGGTGTCGGTCATGCGCGAAGCATGGCCAAGGCGCGTCCGCGCGTCCAGCGCGGGCGGGAGGAATTGGCATGAACGAACCGCTCAATGTGGAGCGCCACGGCGCGGTTGCGTGGCTGACCCTCAACCGCCCCGCGGCCGGCAATACCATCGACGTTGCCCTCGCCGAGGCACTGGGCGCGGCAGTGGCCGAATGCGCGCGCGATACCGCCCTGCGCGCTTTGGTCATCACCGGTGCCGGCGCTTTGTTCTGCGGTGGCGGGGACATCCGCGCCTTTACCGCCGGGGACAGCGCCGCCGCGGCGATCGACGCGATCACCTCCCGCCTGCACCCGGCGATCGAGTGCCTCGCGACGATGCCCAAGCCGATTGTCACCTTGGTCAACGGCCCCGCCGCCGGCGCCGGGCTCGGCCTGGCGCTGATCGGCGACATCGTCATCGCCGCGCGCTCGGCCCATTTCACCTCGGCTTATACCGCGATCGGGCTGACCCCCGACGGCGGAACGAGCTGGCTGTTGCCGCGCCTGATCGGGCTTCGCCGGGCCAGTGAGATGGTAATCACCAACCGCCGCGTCGGCGCCGAGGAAGCCGAGCGCATCGGCCTCGTTACGCGCGTGGTTGATGATCATCAGCTCGCGGACGAAGGCGCACAAACCGCCAACCGGCTCGCGGATTCGGCGATTGGCGCCTTGACCAGTGCGCGCCATTTGCTGGCCACCAGCCCCGGCCGCGGCCTCGCCGATCATCTCGCGCTCGAAGCGCGCACCATCGCGCAAAGCGCCGGTGGTGCCGAAGGGCGCGAAGGCATCGCCAGCTTCCTCGAACGGCGTCCGCCGCGTTTCGACGGACTCTGACGGGCAAAGCCTTGGCGGAGACGGAGTCCGCCTAACTCGCGGTCATGTTCAATCGAATTAAGCCGTTGAAGCCCAGCAAATCTGTCGCTTTTCGCTTATGGTTGCTGATGATTGTCCGAGCACGTTCAGTTGCGTTCCCATATAACCGCGCTACTATCGGGGAACGGTTATGGGAACGGCTGATAAAAGCGGGGCTAAGATCTCGCTTAGGCTAGG
>JBDSTQ010000003.1:0-6381 GCA_039928195.1 Sphingomicrobium sp. | reverse complement strand
GCATTTCGAGATTGCAATCCCGCCCGAGCTCGAGCGGGCGCGCCTGCCCGCCTTAATCCTCCAGCCGGTGATCGAAAATGCGATCAAATATGGCGTATCGAAGAGCCGCAAGGCGGTGCTGATCGAGATCGCGGCGCGGCGGCTGCCCGACGGGCGCATGCTGCTTGAGGTGAGCAATTGCTTGAAGAACGGCGGCAAGGACGGGCGTCCGGTGGCGGCAACGCATGCGGGCACCGGCCTCGGCCTCGCCAACGTCTGCCAGCGGCTCGAGGCGCGTTTCGGCAGCCGCGCTAATTGCCAGTTTGGGCCGCTCGACAGCGGCGGCTACAAGGTCGCACTGACGGTCCCGGTCGAGTTCAATGGCTGAGGAAAAGCTGCTGCGCGTGCTCATCGCCGACGATGAGCCGCTTGCCGCCGAACGCTTGCAATTGCTGCTCGCCAAGGCCGCTGGCGCGCAGCTCGTCGGCACCGCGAGCGACGGCGAATCGGCAATCAACCTGGCCGGGGCGCTAAGCCCCGATCTGCTGTTGCTCGACATCGCCATGCCCGGCCTCGACGGAATCGAGGTCGCGCGGGCACTGGCCACGCAGACGCCGTCGCCGGCGGTGGTGTTCGTCACCGCCTTCGATCAATTCGCAGTTGCCGCGTTCGAGGTCGAGGCGGTCGATTATCTGATGAAGCCGGTCGATCCGCTGCGCCTGCAACGCGCGCTCGACCGCGCCCGCGCCTACATCGACAGCCGCAGCACGCCGTCCGCGCCGGCGCGGACTTCGCCCTGGCTCGAAGAATTCTGGGCGTCCGACCTGTCGGGCCTGGTGCGCATCGCCGCGCGCGACGTCGACCGGGTATCGGCCGAGCGCGATTACATGCGCCTCCACGTCGGGCGGCGCAGCTGGCTCATTCACCATTCGATGGCTGCGCTTGAAGAAGGCCTCGACCCCGCATTGTTCGTTCGGCTCCACCGCTCGGCGATTGTGCGCAAGGATTTTATCGCCGGCTTCACGCGCAACCCCTCGGGCCGCTGGATCGCGCGGCTCAGCGATACGACCGAGCAACCGGTCGGCCGCTTATATTCCGAACAAGTCCGCGCCATCGCCGGACGTTAGTAACCGCCGCGCGCGCGTCGCGCGGCGGTCTGACCGGCCTCATTGAGCCGAGACGATCAACGTCGCGGCGCCCATCACGGTCACCGAACCCCGACGCACTGCTCCGATCGCGGCATCAAGCGCCGGTTGAGCGGAGGCAATCGCGGCGCGGCGGCAGAGGTGCGTGGCACTGGCCAAAGCCAACTCGCGCGAATCCTCGATCTCGCACACATTGCGTGCAGCCCCGGCCACGCGGCCCACCAGCGCGATGCGCCCGGCGTTGGTGGCGAGGTTGAGGTCGGCATAAGAAACAATTGCCGAATTGGCCGGTGCTGCCTGGCTAACCGTGGGCACGACCAGCGCCGAAGCAACGATCAGCGCGCCGATGGCGGGAAGATATTTCAACATGACAGTTCTCCTTGTCGTGCGACGCGGGAGCGCTGGGGAAAGGTCATTGAGTATCCCGCGTCGCAAGGTCGCTATGCGCCGCCGACATGACTCGGTCGCGCGCAGTTCGATGACAGTGAGATGATTTGTCGGCATGCCGACAAAAGGCGATTATCGGCGGCTCAACCGACGAACGGTGGTCAGCTGGCGTTCACTTTTCGGGCGACGTTTTCACGCTGTGATCGACTGCGGCAGTGACCGCGACATCCATCGTCACATTGCCGACGGTGCGGAAGATATCGGGGATCATCTCGACCGCGACGAGCAACGCCAGCGGCGCGATCGGCACCCCCAACGCCATCGCGATCGGGGCGATCGAGCTGATGAAGCTGACTTCGCCGGGCAGGCTGACCGCGCCATAGCTCATCACCGCGCCGACCGCGGTCGCGGCGATCATCTGGCCGAGCGTCGGCTCAAGCCCGAGCCAGTGTGCGACGTAGAAAGCGACCGCGGTGTTCATCGCCGGCCCGGTTGCACGGAACAGCGCAACCGCGATCGGCAGGGTGACGTCGGCGACCTGCTCGCGCACGCCGATGACGCGCGCGGCATCGAGCATCGCCGGCAATGAGGCGAGCGACGAGCGGGTCGAAATTGCCACCGCCTGCGGGGCGATCAGCGCCTTGATCAAGCGCCCGGGAGCGATGCCCCCGGCAACCATCGCCAGCGGATAGGCCATCAGCGTCACCAGCACGCCGATGAGCGAGATTAGCAGGACATAATGGCCAAGCCCGGTGAAGGCCGCGCCGCCAGCGGTCGCGCCGACGGTGAAAGCGAGCGCGAATACGCCCAAAGGCGCGACCCACAGCACCCAGCCGATGATCACCAGCAGCGCGTCGGCGATTGCCTGGAAAAAGGTCACGATGGTCCGCCGCGCATCGGCCGAAATATACATCAGCGCGAGCGCGAACAGCGACGCGAACACCACCAATGGCAGAATGTCGCCATTGGCGGCGGCGGCGACGACATTGTCGGGAATCACGCCCTTGAAGAAATCGGCGACTCCGGCAAGCTTGTCGGGCACTTGCTGCTCGACCCCCGACAACGCGGCCTGAAGCAAAGCGGCGGTGTCGCGCGGCAACGGCGCGAGCTTGGTCAGCAGCACGATCATCAGCGCCCCGAACGCCGCCGAGGCGGTGCACAGCGCGACCATCCACAGCACCGAGCGCGCGGCGATGCGCCCGCCACGCGCGGCTTCGGCGCCTTGGGCGATACCGGTCACCAGCAGCGACACGACCAGCGGCACGACGGTCATCTTGAGCGCGTTGAGCCACAGCCCGCCGACGAAACTCGCGGTTGCGAGCATGCCGCCGCGCACGCCGTCGGTGAAATTGCTCGCCACCGCGCCGAGCGCGAGCCCGGCAACCAGCGCCGCAAGCGCCCTATAGGCACGCAGCGACCGTGGCCGGCGGTCGGCTGGCTCGGCCGTTGCGGTGCTCAACGCGGTTTTCTAAATTTGAATACGAAGCGGTCGGTCTTGCCCTGGATCTTGGGATCAAACACCAGCAGGCTGCGGTTGTCGGCGCGATTGGCGTAGAGCCGGCTCTCCCCCTCGAGCCGGAAGCCGGCGTGCTGGAAATCGGCCTTGACCACCGCCGGGTCTATCCGGTGGAGCTTTTCAACTACCGCCCGGGTGTCGCCGCCGGGCTTCGCGCTATGATCGATGACGCCGACGATGCCGCCCGGCTTGACCGCCGCGTAGAGCGCCTTGAGGAACGCCGCCGGCTCCATCCGCTTGATGCCATATTTGGCGCTTTCCCAATATACGTCGTGATAATTGAGGTTGATCAGCACGAATTCGGCATAGTCCTTGGGCAGATCCGGTGCCTCGAATGGGCTGCTGACGATCGACACAGTGCGATTTTTCTCGGCAAAGGCGGCGAACGTCTTTTTGCTGTCGTCATCATAGAATTGCTTGGGTTCCCACACCACGACCTTGCCCTGCGGGCCGATCGCGGGGGCGACGATCTCCACCCAATAGCGGTTGCCGCCGAACATATCGAGCACATGCATCCCCCGGCGCAGCCCGAGGAAACGCAGCAATTGCACAGGCCTGCGCGAAGTATCGAGCTTGACGTTGTCCGCGCTGCGCGCCGGCGAGGCGAGCACGGCGGCGACATTGGCCGGAGCCTGCACGACCGCCTCCGCGGCGAATGGCGCGGCGAATGGCGCGGCGACGATGGCCGCGGCGAGGAAAAGGTTCATTGGCCGCATGGAATGCTCCCTGGTTTTGGACTGGTGCGGTGCGCCAGACGCGCCGTGCCCGACAAGAGGTTTTCGATCAACGCCTAGCCATTGCGGCGACCTCAGCTGGCGAGCAGCCAGCTGATGCTCGTCACATAAAGGCTCGGTACCGGCCGCCCGTCCTGGCCGACCGCGGGCAGGAAATGCGCGCGCTTCATCAGTATACGGCAAGTCGTTTCATCGAGTAATTTGCTGCCGCTCGGCCGGCCCATCGAGCACGCGCTGGGGCGGCCGGCAGGATCGATTGCGATGCGTACCCGGACGCGCCCCATTTCGCCGTTCAAGATCGCCGCGCTCGGATAATCGTCACTGCTGAAGAGCATCGCCAGCGGTGCATTGGGCTTGGGTCCCTCGCGCACCGCGCGCTGCTGCGCGACACTAAATCCCCACGCCCGGCCAAGGTCGAGCACGCAGTCGTCGAGCGCCTGCAGCGCCGCGGCGATGCGCGGCAACGCCAGCCGCTCGTCGAGCTTCTCGCTCGCCACGCGCAGCGCAATCGTCTCGCGCTGAACGATCGCCGGGAATTGATCCTTGGGAACGTTGAGGTTGATGAGGCGCAGCGGCCGCGAGGCGATGGTGTAAGCACTATATTTTGTCGAAGATCCGGGCGCGCCTCCTGCGCCGACCTCGGCCGGCCCCCAACCGGTGTCCGACTTGGCCGTCGACCGCAGGATGTGGAGTTCAACTTCCTCGCTCATCGGCAGTCGCTCGAGCGTCAGGATCAAAGGCTTCGCATCGCTGCCGAACTGGCGCGAGAGCAGGCATTGATCCTTGGCATATTCGACCAGCCATTTGCCCGCCGGCTGCTTTAGCAAAGGCGGGGCAGCCGTCGCCGGCGCGAGCATGGTGATCGCGATAATGGCGGCGAGCAGCCGAGTCAGATATATCATGTCGCTGGAAACTAAAGGAGATTTCCATCCAGCGGAAGGGCCGAGCACTACGCTGCCTTCGCCTTGGCCATCGCCGCGACCAATTTCAGCGCTTCGTGCGCCGACAGCGCGGCCCCTTCCTGCCACAGCCCGACATAGGACAGATGCTCGCCGGCGAAGACGATCGGGCCTTCGGGCTTCAACAGTTCGCGATAATGCGCGTCTCGCGGCCGCTCGCCGAAATTGGGACCGTCGGCGCCGACCCCTTCCGACCAGCGGACCTGCCCCCAATCGATCGCCAGCGGGCTTTGGAGCAATTTCCCCCGGCCCGGGTGGAGCGCCTCGATCGAATCGCGGCTGATCCGGATCTGTTCGTCAATCGGCTTGGCGGCGAAACTGTCGGGCGTGTCCCGACGGGTCCAGCCCGCGACATAGGCGCCGACGATCACCCCGCGGTCGGTCCCGAAGCCGTGCGACGGATACATGACATTCTCGTTGAGCCGGTCGGTCCACGCGAGCCCGCCGTAAATATCCTGATCGCGCTCCCAGAAGCGCGGCGCTTCGAACGCGATCTTGCAGCTTTTGAGATAGCGCACGATCCTGAGCGCGTCCTTTTTCGGCGCCGCAAAATCGCTCGGCACACTGCTCAGCAAATTGGCGGGCAGAGTGCAGATGCAATAATCGGCGCGGACCGCACCCGCGGCATGTTCGATCCGTACCCCCGCTCCTTCGCGGCGGATCGCGGTCACGGGCGTATTGAGAATGATCGTCGGCCGCACCTCGGCGAACAATGCCATGGCGATGCGGTCCATCCCGCCCACCGGCTGCAGCATCGTCGCCTGCATATCCATGATCTGCTCGAAGAAATACGGCAGCGCGACTGCCTCGCTCGGCACCAATTGCTTGAACGTCAGCCGGTCGACGGGCTCGGCGGGCTGGTCATAACCGCCCGGCCGACGCGCATAGCCCGAGCTGATGCTGGCGGCATAGCGACCGTGATCGTCGAGCCCGGTGTAAGGCACGAGAAACTTGCGCAACGCCGCCAGCTCGTCCCTCGGCATCGCCCGGTCGAGCGCACGGGTGTCGATCGCCTTGGCCAGCAATTCGCCGACGAGGCCGCGGAGATCGTTGACCATCCGCCGCTGCGGCTGAACCTGACCGGCGAAGTCCCAGCCGGCCGAATGGCTGCTGTTGACGAACACTTCGAGCGGGACGCCGAGCCGCCGCGCATACTCGAGGATCACGCGGTGCGACGACGGAATTCGCGCCGGCCCGGCGTTGAAATATTGCCCGGCCGAAAAAGCCGAATACTGCGCCGGCCGGTCGATCTGCTCGACCGCCTCGCTCCCGCGGATCGTCCACGACCGCCCGCCGACACGAGAGCGCGCCTCAACTACGGTGACGCTATAGCCCGCGCGTTGCAGCTCATAGGCCGAGACGAGGCCCGCGATCCCGGCACCGAGGATCACTACCGACCGGCCGTTCCCGCTGCCCCGTGGCAAAGCAAATTTCTCCGCGCCTGGCGGTGTCGGCACCGCCAGCCCCATCGTTTCCATCGCTAGATAGGCCGCGCCGACACCGCCGAATGCGGCGATGCGTTCGAGCAATCCGCGCCGAGTCAGCGCCATGGTCCGTTTCCCCCTCAACGGCGCGACTCGTCCCCCCGCGCTCCGCCGACCGGCCAAGCTGACATCATTACGGGGTCGAAGCACATAAAAATCCGCCGACGGCGGGCATCG
>JBDSTQ010000002.1:0-9929 GCA_039928195.1 Sphingomicrobium sp. | reverse complement strand
CCGCCGCGACGTTACAGACGCAACGAGTCGACGACGTCGAGGCTTTCCCTGGCCATATTGCCTGCGACAGCGCGAGCGCGAGCGAACTGGTGGTGCCGATCATACGCGACGGCAGATTGCTCGCCGTCCTCGACCTCGACAGCCCCGACAAGGCGCGCTTCACCGCCGAAGATGAAGCCGGCTGCGTCAAGCTGGCGGAGATCTTGGCCCGCGCGCTCTAACCTACCCCTGCGAAAGCAGGGGCCCAGTCCCTGACTTCAGTGCAGCAAAAGGCACTAGCCTCCTGCCTGCGCAGGTGCACAGCGCTAGCTCAATTGCTCCAGCCGGTCGTCGCTGAGGCTCCCCGGGATCAGCATCACCGGGCACGGCAGCCGACCCGAATCATTGCCGCAGAAGCTGACCACCAGCGGGCCCGGATTGCCGCTTGAGGCAGCGCCAAGCACCAGCGCGGCGACTTCCTCGCGCGTGCCGATGTAGTCGCGCACGGCTTTGATCGGCTCGCCCGCTTGAACGAAGATGTTCGCCTCAACCCCGCTTTCGTCGAGCAATTCGCCGATCGCGGCGCTGACCACGCCCTCGATCCGCAGCCGCTGTTCCTCCTCGATCGCACTTTGCACCGCGCCCCATTGGACGAAATCCTGCGGCTCGACGATTCCGAGCACTTCGATGCTGCCGTTGGTCTTGGCGGCGCGCCGCGCGGCGAAGCGCAGCGCGACGCGTGCCTCCTCGCTGTCGTCGACGACGACCAGATAAGTGCGTTTTGGTATCGCGGCCCCCATGCGTGCGCGCAGGCTGCGTTAAAGCGCGCCCGAGCGCAAGCGGCGCCGGCTCAACGCGGCGCGCACTTGACCACGCCCGCCGCATTGGCTTTGACCCGGGCTCAGCCGCGAGGACGCCGATGCCCATCGAACTCAAGATGCCCGCTCTGTCTCCGACAATGGAGGAGGGCACGCTCGCCAAATGGCTGGTCAAGGAAGGCGACAAGGTCGTGTCCGGGGACATTCTGGCGGAAATCGAGACCGATAAAGCGACGATGGAGTTCGAAGCCGTCGACGAGGGGACGATCTCGAAGATTCTCGTTCCCGAAGGCACCGACGGCGTCAAAGTCGGCGCCCCGATCGCGATTCTCGCGGGGGAGGGCGAGGATGCATCTACCCCCTCCCCCCCCGCGGGGGAGGGACAGTCCGCTGAAAGCGGGCAGGGAGAGGGGGCAAAAACGGCGGCCAAAGCCCCGCCAACGATCACGCCCGTTGAAACTCCACCAGCGCCCGCCGCACCGGCCGCCCCCGCTCCCCCCACCGCTGACGCGGCCCCGCCCTCTCCCGCAAGGGGAGAGGGGCAGGAGCGCATCAAGGCCAGCCCGCTCGCGCGCCGCCTTGCCGAAGTGCAGGGCATCGATCTCGCGACGCTCAAAGGCACCGGCCCCGGCGGCCGCATCGTCCGCGCCGATCTGGGTGAAGGCGCCGGCGGAACCCTTCGACAAGCTCAGGGTGAGCGCATTGGGGGGAGCGCTCCCGCTGAGCCTGTCGAAGCGAAGAACACGCTCGAACCCGGCACGATCCCGCACGAAGTCGTTAAGCTTTCGAACATGCGCAAAACCATCGCGCGCCGTCTGACCGAGTCCAAGCAGCAGATCCCGCACATTTATCTCACCGTCGACATCAACCTCGATGTCCTGCTCAAGCTGCGCGGCGAATTGAACGCCGGGCTCGCCAGCCGCAACATCAAGCTCAGCGTCAACGATCTGCTGATCAAGGCGCTCGCCGCGGCGCTGATCGAAGTCCCCGAATGCAATGTCAGCTTCGCCGGCGACACGCTCATCAAATACAGCCGCGCCGACATTTCGGTCGCGGTGTCGATCCCCGGCGGACTGATCACGCCGATCATCGTCGGCGCCAACGACAAGTCGCTGTCAAAAATCTCGACCGAAATGCACGACCTCGCGAGCCGCGCCAAAGAGGGCAAATTGCAGCCCGACGAATATCAGGGCGGCACCGCGAGCATCAGCAACATGGGGATGTTCGGGATCAAGGCGTTCGACGCGGTGATCAACCCGCCGCAAGGCATGATCATGGCCATCGGAGCGGGTGAGAAGCGCCCGTACGTTATCAACGACAGCTTGCAGATCGCGACGATCATGAGCGCCACCGGCAGCTTCGATCATCGCGCGATTGACGGTGCCGACGGGGCTAAATTGATGCAGGCATTCAAGCGGCTGGTCGAAAACCCGCTGGGAATGCTCGCTTGAGATGAAATGGATGTCGGCCCTGCTGCTCGGCGCAATCCTTGCCGTCACCTTGCCCTTGGTGTTCGGTGGACAGTCCGGCGTGTGGATGAACTCGGTTGCGAAATGGGGAACGATCCGTCCGCATGCGGGGTCGCCCGGGCTGCTTTTCTCGGTCCCCTTGTTCCTCGGCTCCGCGATCGCCTTCAGACTGTTTTTCAACTGGCACAGTCGCTGAGCGCGCCACAGTGTCCGACCGCACGCCCCTCATCCGCGTTACCGCGATGCCCGCCGATACCAATCCTTATGGCGGCGTGTTCGGCGGCTGGCTGATGAGCCAGATGGCGCTCGCCGCGGGCAGCCTCGCCTCGCGCCACAGCAAGGGCAAAGCGGTGGTCGTCGCGGCCGACGAACTGCGCTTCCCCGGCGCGCCCAAGGTCGGCGACGAGATTTCGGTCTTTGCCGAGTTGGCGAAGCAGGGCCGCACCTCGATGACCATCGCCGTTGAAGCCGTCGGCCGCGAACGCGACGGGGACGGCGAAACCAAAGTCGCCAGCGGGCGCTTCACCTTTGTCGCGATCGGACCCGATGACCGCCCGCGCGAGATCTCGCTTGCCTAGCCCCTCACCCTTCCGCCGCTTCGCGGCTCCCTCCGTCTCCCCGCAGGGGAGAGGGGCAGGAGATGACCATGCCTAACACTTACGACCTCATCGTCCTCGGCAGCGGCCCCGGCGGCTACGTCGCCGCGATCCGCGCGGCGCAGCTTGGCCTCAAAACCGCGATCGTCGAGCGGGAGAGCCTTGGCGGGATCTGCCTCAACTGGGGGTGCATCCCGACCAAGGCGCTGCTGCGCTCGGCCGAGGTCTATCATTACCTGCAACATGCCGACGCTTACGGGCTCAGCGCCGAAAAACCCGCGTTCGACCTCGTCAAGGTCGTCGCCCGCAGCCGCGGGGTGGCCAAGCAGCTCAATCAGGGCGTCACGCATCTGATGAAGAAGAACAAGATCGCGGTCCACATGGGCGAAGGCAAGCTCACCGCGAAGGACAAGGTCGCCGTCACCGCCGACGGCAAGCCGACCGAGCTTTCCGCCAAGCACATCATCGTCGCCACCGGCGCCCGTGCCCGCGAGCTCCCCTTCGCCAAGGCCGACGGCAAGCGCATCTGGACCTACCGCACCGCGATGACCCCGCCCGAAATGCCGTCGGAATTGCTGGTCATCGGATCGGGCGCAA
The DNA here is from genome assembly GCA_039928195.1 of Sphingomicrobium sp. GTDB lineage: Bacteria > Pseudomonadota > Alphaproteobacteria > Sphingomonadales > Sphingomonadaceae > Sphingomicrobium. The sequence continues at coordinate 6,470 of JBDSTQ010000002.1, read as the reverse complement.
TCGGGATCGAATTCGCCAGTTTCTACGCCGATCTCGGCGCCAAGGTGACCGTGGTCGAAATGCTCGACCGCATCGTCCCCGTTGAGGATGCCGAGGTCAGCGACCAGCTCGCCAAATCCTTGAAGAAACAAGGGCTGACGATCCTCACCGGCGCCGGGGTCGAAAGCCTCGCCGCCGATGCCAAGGGCGTCGCCGCAAAGATCAAGACCGCCGACGGAAAGTCCGCCGAACAGCGCTTCAGCCACGCCATCGTCGCGGTCGGGATCGTCCCCAACACCGAGAATATCGGGCTCGAAGCGCTCGGCGTGACGATGGACCGCGGTTTCCTTAAGACCGACCCGATGTGCCGCACCAACGTCCCCGGCATCTGGGCGATCGGCGACATCACCGCGCCGCCGTGGCTCGCGCACAAGGCGAGCCATGAGGGCGTGATCGCCGCCGAAGCGATCGCTCAGGCGCTCGGCAATAAGGACGTCCACCCGCACGCGATGGACCCCAAGAACATTCCCGGCTGCACCTACTGCCGCCCGCAGATCGCCTCGGTCGGCCTCACCGAAGCCGAGGCCAAGGAGGCCGGCTATACGGTTAAGGTCGGCAAATTCCCCGCGATCGGCAATGGCAAGGCGATCGCGCTGGGTGAGGTCGAAGGGTTCGTCAAATCCGTGTTCGATGCCAACACCGGCGAACTGCTCGGCGCGCACATGATCGGCGCCGAAGTCACCGAACTCATTCAGGGCTACACCATCGGCAAGACCGCCGAACTGGTCGACGAGGATTTTATCCGCACCGTCTTTCCCCACCCGACGCTGTCTGAAATGATGCACGAAAGCGTGCTCGCGGCGTTGGGGCGGGTCATTCACATCTAGGGGGACCGATGAAAATTTTCCTGCTCGCGGCGACTGCCGCCGCCGCTCTTACCGCGACGCCGGTTTTCGCCGTCACCGTGGTCACCGCCGACCGCTATCTCGATGTCGCCACCGCCCGCTATGTCGAATATCCCGCGATTTTCATCGACGATGCCGGCCGCATCACTTCGGTCGCCGACGCGCGCACGGTGCGCTTCGGTGCTGAAGTCAAGCATATCGACCTGCCCGGCGAGACTCTGCTGCCTGGCCTGATCGATATGCACGTGCATTTGACCGGCCTTGCCGAGGTCGGCGGCTATCAGGGGCTGCGCTACACCGACAGCTTCTGGCCCGCGGTCGGCGTCGGCAATGCGCTCAAGACGCTCCAGGCGGGCTTTACGACGGTGCGCAATGTCGGCAGCGCGAATTTCGACGATGTCGGGATCAAGCAGGCGATCGACGGCGGGTTCGCCCAAGGGCCGCGGATCATTGCGTCGGGCTATGCGATCGGCTCGACCGGGGGCCATTGCGACGACAATGCCGGCCTTCCGCCATCGATGGAGCAGACCAGCCCGGGAGTTATCGATTCGCCCGAGGCGGGACGCCAGAAAGTCCGCTGGATGCACAAATATGGCGCGCAATCGATCAAGATCTGCGCCACCGGCGGGGTCTTCAGCCTCGCCGATTCGGTCGGCGCGCAGCAGCTGACCTTGGCGGAGATGAAAGCGATCGTCGAGGAAGCGCACGTGACCGGAATGCGCGTCGCCGCCCACGCGCATGGTGATGAGGGCATTCGCGATGCGATCCTCGCCGGGGTCGACACGATCGAACATGCGAGCCTCGCCAGCGACGCCACCATCGCGCTCGCCAAGCAGCGCGGCACCTGGTTCGACATGGATATCTACAATGACGATTATATCCTCGCGACCGGCACTTCGAACGGCACCGAGCAGCAGAGTCTCGACAAGGAAAAGGAAATTGGCCTCAAGCAGCGCCAGACTTTTCAGCGCGCCACCCGCGCCGGGGTCAAAATGCTGTTCGGCACCGACGCCGCCATCTATCCGCATGGTCAGAATGCGCGCCAGTTCGCCAAAATGGTTCAGTGGGGAATGACCCCGGTTCAGGCGATCCGCGCGGCGACGCTCAGCGCCAGCGAGGCGCTCGGTCGCAACGACGTCGGTCTGATCCAGGCCGGCCGCTTCGGCGATCTCATCGCGGTAAAGGGCGACCCGACGCGCGACGTCACTGTGCTTGAACATGTCGACGCGGTGATCAAGGGCGGCAAGCTGGTCAAAGGCCCGGCCACACCATGAGCTCGCCGACCGCCAGCACCCGCACGATCATCATTGCGCTCGTCGCCAACTTCGGCATCGCGGTGGCGAAATTCATCGCCGCGGGGATCACCGGATCGTCGGCGATGCTGACCGAAGGCGTCCACAGTGTGGTCGACTGCACCAATCAATTATTGCTGCTGTGGGGACGCCGCCAGGCAAGCAAGCCGGCCGACGAATATCATCCGTTCGGCTATGGCCGCGAGCTCTATTTCTGGAGCTTCGTCGTCGCCGTTCTGGTGTTCGCATTGGGCGCCGGCGTATCGATTTACGAAGGCATCATTCACATTGCCGAGCCCGAGCATGCGGTCGCTCCGACCATTGCGTACGGCGTCTTGCTGGTCGCTTTTGTGCTCGAGGGCTGGTCGACGCGCGAGGCGTTCATCGAATTCAAGGCGGCCAAGGGCAAGCTCGGCTGGTTTGAAGCGATCCGCAATTCCAAGGATCCGCCGGCGTTCATCATTCTGCTCGAAAATGGCGCGGCGATGGCCGGGATCGTCACCGCGGCGATCGGCCTGATGCTTGCGCAAATCACCGGCGACCCGTTTTTCGACGGCGCCGCATCGGTCGTCATCGGGATCATCCTTGGCCTGACCGCTTTTCTGCTCGCCTATGAATCCAAGGCGCTGCTGATCGGCGAGGCGGCCGATCCCGAAATCGTCCGCGCGCTGCACGAGATCGTCGAAGGACGCGACGGCGTGACCGCGGTCGGCGAGGTGCTCACCGTGCACAGCGCGCCCGACCAGATCACCGCGATGCTGTCGGTCGATTTCGTCGACTCGATGACCGCGCGCGAGGTCGAGGCGCTGGTTTGTTCGGTCGAGCAAGAAGTCGAACAGCGCTTTCCGATCGTTCGCCGCTTGTACATCCGCCCGCGCAGCCCGGCCGATCAAAGCCCGTGCGACTAGACCGCGAGAAGGTCCGCCGCGACTTTGCCAAAGCGGTCAACATGACCGCCGCCGAACTCGAACAGTGGCTGGCGACCGAGGATAGCCGCAAGGTCGGCTTCAAGGGTGCTGACGGTGAGGCGCGCGAAAGCGTCGGCCACGCCAGCGGGCGCCGCATCGTCAAACTCCTGCGCACAGGGAACGATGATCTGTCGCCGGACGATTATGCCCATATGCGCAAGGTGGTCGGCTATGTCGCCCGCCATACGGCGCAGCGCCCGCAGAACATCTACACGTCGCGCTGGCGCTACAGTCTGATGAATTGGGGCCATGACCCCGTGAAGGAGGATCAAAGGTGAAAGGCTATTGCGATAATATCGAGGAATTGACGGTCGCCAACACGGATTTTCGCCGCGTGCTCTACACCGGCAAGCATCTGCAGCTGGTGTTGATGACCCTCCAGCCGGGCGAGGAAATCGGTAGCGAAGTCCATGAAGACCGCGACCAGTTCTTTCGCATCGACGAAGGCGCGGGCACGGTCGACATCGACGGGGTCCCGAACACGGTCGCCGACGGCTTCGCGGTAATTGTCCCCGCCGGCGCGCGCCACAATGTCCGCAACACCGGCTCGGCGCCGCTCAAGCTGTACACGCTCTACGGTCCGCCCGAGCATCGCGACGCGATCGTCCAGGCGACCAAGGCCGACGCTGAAAAGCGCCATGCCGACGAGGAATGGGACGGCAAGACCACCGAGTAGCTGGTGATGGTTCAGCCGCTCCACGACACCAGCGACCCGCGCAACGCGAGCGTCCTGATCAACGTCAACGGCACGCTCACGCCGCGCGTCGAAGCGGCGGTTTCGGTGTTCGATTCGGGCTTCATGCTCGGCGACGGCGTGTGGGAGGGTCTTCGCGTCCACGGCGGCAAGATCGCCTTCCTTGACCGCCACCTCGACCGCTTGCTCGAAGGCGCCAAGGCGATCGCGATCGACATCGGACTCGACCGCGCCGGCCTTGAGCGGCGCTTGTACGAGACGATCGACGCCAATCGCATGACCGACGGCGGACATATCCGCCTGATGGTTACGCGCGGCGTCCGCTCGACACCCTATCAAGACCCGCGCGTGGTCGTCGGCGGCGCGACGGTGGTGATGATCGCCGAATTCAAGGAGCCGCCGCCCGCGCTTGCCGTCGACGGGTTGCGGCTGTTCACCGTCCACGTCCGCCGCGGCGACCCCGCGGTTCAGGATCCCAAGCTCAATTCGCATTCCAAGCTGAACTGCATCACGGCGTGCATCCAGGCGGCCGAGGCGGGCGCCGACGAGGCGCTGATGCTCGACCCCCACGGCTTCGTCGCGACGTGCAATTCGACCCATTTCTTCATCGTCCGGCGCGGCGAAGTATGGACCTCGTCGGGCGATTATTGCCTCGGCGGAATCACCCGCGAAAATGTCATCGCGATCTGTCGCGCGGCGGGCATCCCGGTGTTCGAGAAGAACTTCTCGCTGACCGACGTCTATGGCGCCGACGAGGCGTTCGTCACCGGCACCTTTGCCGGGCTGACCCCGGTGCGGAGCGTCGACGGGCGGGTGCTGAGCGACGGGCGCGGGCCGATGGTCGAGCGGCTGCAAAACCTTTACGCCGAGCATGTCGCCGCTGATATCGCGGGCCGAAGCCGGCCTTGAGCTTGCGCATCGCGATGTGGTCGGGGCCGCGCAACCTCTCGACCGCACTGATGCGCAGCTTCGGAAGCCGCGCCGACACACTCGTCACCGACGAGCCATTCTACGGCGCTTATCTTAAGTCCAGCGGCGATCCCCAACCGATGGCCGACGAAGTGATCGCGGCGATGGATTGCGACTGGTCGAGCGTAGCGCGGACGCTCACTGGCCCGCCACCGCACCCCGCGCCGATCTGGTATCAAAAACATATGGCGCACCACATGGTCGGGCCGGTCGCGCACGACGATCTGCCCGGGCTGGCCCACGCTTTCCTGATCCGCGATCCGGCGCGGGTCGTGGCAAGCTATGCCGCCAAGCGCGAGGCGGTCCGGCCCGAACATCTCGGCACCGCGCGGCAGGTCGAATATTTCGACCGCGAGGCCGACCGTCTCGGCCATGCGCCGCCGGTGATCGACAGCGCCGACGTGCTGCGCGATCCGGCGGGCACCCTGCAACTGCTGTGCGCCGCGCTCGGCATCGGCTGGGATCGGGCGATGCTCAGCTGGGCACCCGGCGTGCGCGAGACCGACGGGATGTGGGCGCCGCATTGGTACGATGCGGTCGCGGCAAGCACCGGCTTTGGCGCGCCCGACGATCGTCCGCTTGACCTCACGCCCGACGAGCAAAGGGTCGCCGACGCATGCCGTGCCGATTATGATTATCTGTCCCGTTTCGCCCTTAGGAGTAAGCCATGATCGCTCGCGCTTTGATCACCGTCGCACCGCTGCTCGCCTTCGCTGGTTCCGCCGCCGCCGCGCCAACCTATATCCATGCCGGGCGCTTGATCGCCGAACCCGGCAAAGCGGTGCGCGGCGCCTCGACGATCATTGTCGATGGCGGGCGCATCGTCGCGGTGCAGGACGGCTATGTCGCGGCGCCGGCGGGGGCGGCGACGATCGACCTCAAGAGCCGCACGGTCCTGCCCGGGCTGATCGACAGCCACGTCCATCTGGCAAGCGACCGCGGCGGCGAAGCGGGCCTGATCGCGTTCATGCGCGAGGAGCCGCAGATGAATGCGCTCGAGGCGCAGATGAACGGCATGAAGACGCTTCGCGCGGGTTTCACCACCGTTCGCAATCTCGGCGACGACGGAGCGACGCTGGCGCTGCGCGAAGCGATCAAGCGCGGCTGGGTGCAAGGCCCGCGGATCGTCGATGCGGCGAGCAGCATCTCGACCACCGGCGGGCACATGGACGGGCGCGGCGGCCTCAACGACGATCTCGTCGCGCACCTGCCCGCGCCCGAAAATCTGTGCGATAGCGTCGAGACCTGCCGCAAGGTCGTCCGCCGGCAGATCGACCGCGGCGCCGACGTCATCAAATTCGCCACTACCGGCGGGGTCAATAGCGGCACCGGCCTGGCCACGCGGATGTTCGAGGACGAAGCGCGCGCGCTGGTTGAAACCGCGCATGCTTACGGGCGCAAGGTCGCGGTCCACGCCCACGGCGCTGACGGCATCAAGCTCGCGCTCCGCGCCGGCGCCGATTCGATCGAGCATGGCACGGTGATGGACGATGAGATCATCCGCACGATGAAAAAGCAGGGCACCTATTACGTCCCCACTCTGTCGACCGTGAACGGTTATCTCGAGCGGCTCGCGGCCAATCCCAATGCCTATGCGCCCGACTTCAAAAAGCAGATCGACTGGCGCATCGGGATCACCGGCCAGTCGGTGCTCAAGGCTTAT
>JBDSTQ010000001.1:0-4039 GCA_039928195.1 Sphingomicrobium sp. | reverse complement strand
GATCATGGTAGCTGGCGAATGAAAAATGGTGACGGGCGTCAAGCCAGCCGTGATCGGCGTGGCCGAGCGTGGCGAATTTGCGGATGTCGATCATCGGCGTGACTTGGGCACGCGGAACCGACCGCTCAAGTGTCATCGATGTAACTAGCTTGACGACGAACCGTGCATTTCTGTAGATGAACTGAGTTTTTAGCAATTTCGGAGGCTCCATGACCGATCAACGCCCCGCGCGCAGTCCAGCGTACAAACTGGGATTGGCGCTTGCCGTCGGCCTCCTGCTCAGCATCCCTTTGTTCTCGGTCTATTTCCTCTCGTCGGACCGCGAAGCCCAGTCGCGCGCGGCCGCCGAATCGATCACGTCTGGATGGGGCGCGCCGCAGGCACTAACCGGTCCGGTGCTCGTCATCCCGTATCGCGCGACCGCCGCCGAAACCGTGGTCGAGGGCGGCAAGAGCATCACGCGCAGCCGCGACGTAATGCGCGAACTGACGCTCGCGCCCGAGACTGCCGAGCTGACCACCGAGGTCGAGCCGCAAGTGCGCAAGCGCTCGATCTACGAAGCCGTGGTCTATCAGGCGCGGCTGTCGGGCCGGACCCGCTTCGCTTTTCCGCCCGATCTTGCGCGCAGCGGCGTAACCCCGGCGCAAATGGATTTGAGCCGCGCCGAGCTGCGCTTCGGGATCAGCGACCCGCGCGGGCTTGGCGCGAATCCGCGGGTCAATGCCGGCGGGCGTCCGCTGCGCCTCCAACCCGGCGGCGGCAGCAGCGGCGGCCGCGGCTTTTTCGCGTGGATCGATGCCGCCAATCTCGCCGTCGAGCCGCTGGCGGTCGATTTCGCGTTCGATTTTCGCGGCAATGCGGCGCTCAGTCTCGCGCCCCAGGCGGGCGACACGCGCTGGACGGTGCGCTCGTCGTGGCCGCACCCGAGCTTCGGTGGCGAGTTCCTGCCGACCGCGCGCCGCATTGACGACAAGGGCTTCGACGCGACCTACCGGATCGGCAATCTCGCCCTTGGCCGGGCGCTTGTCGGCACTGCCGCCGCCGGCTCATCAAACATGATCGAGCGCGTGCCGCCGCCGTCTCGGCTGTCGCCGTCAGCGGCCCCCAGCCCGGACGGTACCGCGGTCCAGACCGCCCAGATCAGCCTGATCCAGCCGCTCGACCTCTATTCGCGCGTCGACCGCGCGACCAAATACGGCTTCCTGTTCATTGGCTTCACGTTCCTGGCATTGCTGATGTTCGAAGTTATCGGCGGGGCGCGCGTTTCGATCGTCGAATATCTGCTGATGGGCGCGGCGCTGGTGATGTTCTTCGTCCTCCTCCTCGCTTTTGCCGAAGTGATCGGCTTCACCGCCGCGTACGTGCTTGCGGCGGGCGCGATCGCCGGGCTCAACACCGCTTATTCGGCGGCGGTGCTGGGCAGCTGGCGGCGAGCGGCGTTCATCGGCGGGTTGCTCGCTGGCCTCTACGCGGTGCTTTACGTCCTCCTCAGCCTCGAGGCTTACTCGCTGCTGATCGGATCGCTGCTGTCCTTCGCCGCGCTCGCCGGGGTGATGTATGCGACGCGCCGCATCGACTGGGGCGCGCCGCGCGACGCCGAAATGGCGCAATAAGGTTGGTCGATGACCTCGGCGCGGTTTGCGGCTAGGCGCTGGGCGCGATGAGCCAGCCATTTCCGCCCAAGAGCATTTTTCCCTCGTCGAAGGTCGATGCGCGCTCGGCCGAGCATGTGCCGTCGATCCCGCAGACCGAGAGCGAGGCGTATAAACTCGCGTTCCAGGACCCCGAGTTCCTGCTACGCGAGGATTTGCGCCCGGTCCGCTTCCAGCTCGAGCTGCTGAAGCCCGAGTTGTTGCTCAACGAAGCGCAAATCGGCTCGACCTTCGTGTTTTACGGCTCGGCGCGGATACCCTCGCCCGAAATGGCCGATGCCCTGATCGCCGCCGCGACCAATGACGAGCAGCGCGCGATCGCCGAACGGCTCAAGGCCAAGTCGCCATATTACGACATCGCGCGCAAGCTCGCTCGGCTCGCCAGCGAATGCGATTGCGACGAAGCGGGCAAGCGCCATTTCGTCGTCTGCTCGGGCGGCGGACCGTCGGTGATGGAGGCTGCCAACCGCGGCGCGGCGGACGCGGGCAAGGAGTCGATCGGGCTCAACATCGTGCTGCCGCACGAGCAATTGCCCAACCCCTATGTCACCCCCGAGCTGAGCTTCCAGTTCCATTATTTCGCACTGCGCAAGATGCATTTCCTGCTGCACGCCCGCGCGGTCGCGGTGTTCCCCGGTGGTTTCGGGACGTTCGACGAAATGTTCGAACTGCTGACGTTGATCCAGACGGGCAAGGTCCGCCCGCTACCGATCCTATTATTCGGACGCGACTTCTGGACCCGGATGGTTAATTTTCCCGGGCTGGTGGAGGAAGGTGTGATTGCCCCCCACGACCTTGACCTAATCCATTGGTGCGAGGATGCCGACGACGCCTGGGACTATGTGATGGACTTCTACGAGCGCGACCGCGATCCGCCGCTGGCCGGCACAATCGTCTAGGGTTTTTTCGCCGCGGCTTCGGCGGGTGCGTTGAGCACCGGTTCCTTGTCCGCTTTTTGGGGTCCATTGTCGGGCCCGGCCCCGGGTTTCGCCGCTTCCTTGTCGGCGGTTGCCGCGGCGGGCGCCGCGGGCATCGGCCTCGGCGCATCGCTATGCGCGTTGAGAAAGGCGATGACGTTGGCGCGGTCCTGCGGATTGCCGAGTCCGGCAAAGCTCATTTTGGTGCCCGGCGCGAACCCCTTGGGATTGGACAGCCAGTCGCTCAGCGATTTCCAGTCCCATGTGCCGCCCTTGCCCGACAGCGCGGGCGAAAAGGCAAATGCATGGCCCTTGCCAACAGGTTCGCCAATCACGCCCCACAAATTGGGTCCGATCTGATTGGCCCCGCCCTTGTTGGCGTTGTGGCAAGCCGCGCATTTGTTGAACACTTGCTCGCCCTTGGCCACATCGGCCTTCGCGAGATAGGCCTCAACCGGTTCCTCGGCGGCTGCTCCGCCCTCGCCCTCGACCACGACACCCTCGATCGGATAGCCCATCTTTTCGGGCCGTTCGCTGTGGAACATCTCGCCCGCGACGATTGACGAGCCAAGCGCGACGATGCCTGCGAACAGCACCCAGCCGGCGATGGTATTGGAACGATCGTCCATGCGATTTCCCTGCAGCTTTCGAAGGCGGTGACGAGAGGATTGCGCCGCCCTTTACGGGCTGGCCTAAACGACTTCAAGCGGTGCCGCGTGGACAGGCGGACTGCCGCGCGCAAGTTCGGTGGCGCGGCGATAGAGCGTCGGCAATCCGGCTCGGTCGAGTTCGCCGAGCGGTTGCCACCAACCATCGCCGACCGCGCGGTCGCGGCGCGCTACGATGAGGTCGAGGCTGAAATGGGTGAAGACATGCCGGATAGTGCCGAGATGTCCCGGCGCGGGGGCGGGAACAGCGTCGCTCCACTCATCCCCGGGCAGTGCGGCCATTCCGCCAAGCAAACCGCGCGGCGGCCGGCGGACCAGCCACACATGGCCGTCCTGTTCGGTCCACTGGGCGATGCCGTAACGATGCGGCCGCTCGCGGCGCTGCTTCCTCGCGGGAAAGCGCTCGGGGGCGCCGCTGGCAAAGGCGGCGCAGCACGCGTTGAGCGGGCACGCCGGACACGCCGGCGAGCGCGGTCGGCAGATCGTCGCGCCAAGATCGAACAAAGCCTGGGCGAAATCACCCGAATGGCCAGGCGGGAGCAGCGCCTGCGCCAGGCGCGCGATCTCGCCGCGGGCTGGCGTTTCGAGCGCATGGAGGCGGGCAATCACGCGCGCGACGTTGGTGTCGACTGGAACGACGCGCTCGCCGAACGCGATCGCGGCGATCGCCGCCGAGGTATAATCGCCGATGCCTGGCAGCTTGCGCAGCTCCGCCGCATTGGCTGGAAACCCGCCGCGCTCGGCGATCGCCCGGGCGCAGGCAATGAGATTGCGGACGCGGGCATAATAGCCGAGCCCCGCC